>CAJUGF010000013.1:0-15433 GCA_910585915.1 uncultured Bacilli bacterium
CTACAACCATAAAAACCTTTTTGAATTAAACAATAATCAAATAGTAGATGAAATTGAAAAAACGAATAATGTAATAAAAGAAGTAACCGGCAGCGATACGCTTTATTTAAGACCACCGTATGGCAACACAAATAAAAATATTAAAAATCTTGCTAATATGTACAATATTCTTTGGGATTTAGATACTGAAGATTGGAAATATAAAGATAAGAATAGAATAGCAAAATATATTATTGATAATGCTCATGATGGAGGAATAATTTTATTACACGATTTGTATGAGACATCAATTGATGGAGCATTACTGGCAATGGAAGAATTATCAAAAAATGGATATGCTTTTGTTACTATAGAAGAAATGGCAACTTTAAAAGGTATAACTCTTAATAAGGCAAGTAATTATTTTAATCTTAAATAAAAAAATATAAATTTGACGAATTTTTGACTTTTGTTTTATACCATATTCTTGTAAGTCTAAAATGGCTTAGTAAGGAGTTAGATAAATGCAGCAAAGGAGAAGATATAAAAGGAAAAAATTAAAATCTAAAATCAAGATATTTATATTTGTACTATTATCATTATTTATTATACTTACTGGGAATAATCTATTAAAATTATCTCACGCAAGTAAAAATGAAATATCAGATAAAACTAGCACACAAGTAGATAATAAAAGTAAAAATATTGTAGAGTCTTCAGTTTTTCCGAAAGAAGTGTATGGTGTTCCAGTTTTTACAAAATTGATAGACACAAATACATCAGCAAGAACTGGAGAAAAACGAGTTATTAAATACATAGTTATACACGAAACAGATAATTTTGAAAAAGGTGTTGGTGCTGCTAATCACGCAACATTTTTAGAAAATAATAACACAAGTCCCACATCTTGGCATTATACAGTTGATGATAAGGAAATTTATCATCATATTCCAGATGATGAAAGAGCAAATCATGCAGGAGATAAAGAAGGAAATGATTATGGCATCGGTATAGAACTTTGTGTAAATGAAGATGGCGATTTTAATCAAACATTTGATAATGCTACAAAGTTAGTCGCATATCTTCTTAAATCTTACAATTTAGATATTAGTGCTATAAAAACTCATCACGATTTTACAGGAAAAGAATGTCCTTACAATATATTAAAGAATAATAGATTAGGGGAATTCAAAGAAAAAGTCAGGTATTATTTAAATATTTGATATTTAGTTAAATAGTTTAAAGAAAGGATTTGATATATTATGAAAAAACTATTAGCAATTTTAATTTTAATTGGTGGGATTTTCATCCTTTGTGGATGTCAAAAAAATATAAAAGAAGTATTTTTACCATCTAAAGGGGAAGAAGGAGAAGTTACAAATAATAGCAGTGATTTAAAATTTTTAAGTAATGGTGCTACTACAAATGATGGATATTATTATTTAACAGATTATAGCAGATTAAATAATGGTAAACTTGCTAAACACTTAATGTATATTGATTTTAAAACAAAACAAGAAATCCATTTATGTAATAATTCTGCTTGTACTCATAAAACAGAAGATTGTACTTCAGTTTTTAATAAAGATGAATTTCAGTTTGATTCTAAAGTCTTTATTTGGAACAATAAAATTTATGTTATAAGCAAAAGCACAGATACATCAGGGCAGGTTACAATGGGAGTTTTAGGTGAAACATCAAAAAACAATGTGGAAAGTAGCAAAGCTGTATTATATCAGTTAAATTTAGATGGAACAAATAGAGAGAAGATTTATACATTTGATGATAATGCTACAATAGAAGATTTTGTAATTGGTAGTGGTAATGGAATTTATTTGATTGCAAAAAAAGTTGAAACTAAATATACTGGTGGAAATGCTTATAACACTTCTAGTGAACGAAAACTTATCTATTTAGATTTAAACACTAAAAAAGAATCTACTATTCTTTCTTTGAATAGAAATGACAATATTGATTGGAAAGTTATTGGCAGTACAGGGAGAAACCTTATTTTATATGGTATAGATTTAGGTGGACAAGTGACTGATGAAGAAAAACATAATAATAATGATTTGTATAAAAATTCTTCTGATGTTTTTGCACTTCTTGATATTGATAATGATACCTTAAAAGAAGTTTATCGTGTGAAAGCACCTTCACGCACATATACGGTTGATGAAAAAAATTTGTATTATAACATAGATGGAAATAGCAAAATCTTAAAAATTGATTTAAAAACTGGTAAGGAAGAAACTTTAGCCAACTTATCTAGTGTTTGGATTGATCGAGTAATTGATAATAAATTATTATGTATAACAAATAGTGGTAAAAATCCTATAAGTTATTTTATTGATGTAGATACAGGTAAGATGACAGAATCAAAAATTGTTAATAAGAGTACAGGATTTTCTATAGAAATAATTAGTACATCTCAAAAAGAAGTTTTAGCAATATATGATTCTGATGTTACTTTTAATAGTGATGGTTCATGGACAACTCATAGCAATAAATATGGAGTAATTAGTAAAGAAGATTTTTTTACTGGTCAAGATAGTTTCCAAAATATTAAAAGAGTTTATGGAGGTGAGTAAATTGCTAGAACTTGAACATATTTCAAAAGAATACAAAAATAAAAAAGCCCTTAAAGATGTTAATTTGATTTTTGAAAATGGAATCTATGGACTTTTAGGTCCAAATGGAGCAGGGAAATCAACTCTTATGAATATAATAACGGGTAATTTAAGTCCAACACAAGGAAATGTAAAATGGAATAAAGAGGATATAAAAAAATTGGGTGCTTCTTATAGAAGTTTACTAGGTTTTGCTCCACAACAGCAGGGAATGTATGATAGTTTTTCTGGCACAAGATTTCTTTCTTATATGGCGACTTTAAAAGGCATACCAAAAAAAGAGTTAAATAATGAAATTAAAAGAGTTTTAAATTATGTTAATATGATGGAAGTTAAAGACCAAAAAATAGGAACATACTCTGGAGGAATGAAACAAAGAATCTTAATAGCGCAAGCGATACTTGGAAACCCTAAAATAGTAGTTTTAGATGAACCTACTGCAGGGTTAGATCCAAAAGAGAGAGTGCGAATAAGAGAAAGGATTTCTGCATTATCAAAAGAAAAAATAATTTTAGTTTCTACACATGTTGTATCTGATATTGAGTCTGTGGCAAATAAAATAATCCTTATTAGAAAAGGAAAGATTATTGATACGGATTCAGTTGAGGCTCTTTGTGAAAAAAATAAGGTTTCTAGTTTAGAAGAAGTATATATGAAATTATTTGGAGATGAATAGATATGTGGAGTTTAATCTATTTTGAATTAAAAAAAATATGGAATAAGAAAAGTTTTGTTTTTATAACTTGTTTGTTGTTAATTATAAATATATTTTTCCTTTGGTACACAAATTTAGAAAATGAAACAAAACCATCACTTTCTTCTTATAAAATGTTTCAAACTGAAATATTAAATATGAGTGAAAGTGAAAAAGAAGAATATGTAAAAAAATTAAAAAAGGATATTGATGGTATTTATTTTGTAATAGATATATTAAATATGCAGAAAAATGAAATTGGAAGTTCTTTTGTTGAACAGGAACTAAATGCGAATCCGGGGGTTTTTGAAACCTATTATGAAATATATAAAGCAGGAAATTATTTACATTTCACATCATCATTAGAGCAAGAACAAATTTTTATTAATGAAATATATAATGAACAAGTCAAAGTATCAGGATATGATGATTATTTAGAAGGTATAAAAAAAGACAAAGGTAAATTAGAGGGAATTTCTATATTTAATAATCAAGATGAAAATAATTTTTCTACTCGTAATATAAAGAAAAGTGCAAAAGATTATTCAGAGTTAAATTCTAGTAATGTTAAATTTATACCATCAAAAACAATCGTATCAACTATTGAAAATATAGGAACAGACATACTTTTGCTTTTAATTACATTTTTATTTATTGGAAATTTAATCACTGAAGAAAAAGAAAAGAAGTTATTTTATATTACTCGTAGTACAAAGTATGGAGTAGTACATTGTATTTTTGCCAAAATTATAGCCTTGTTTATTCATTGCATCATATTTAGCGTTTTGCTTTTTGGGATAAATTATCTGTTTTTTGGAATATTTGGTGGATTTCATGATTTAGGAATAAAATTGCAATCTTTAGCACCATATATGGAAAGCAATTTTAATGGAAGCATATTAGAATATCTTATTATTTCTATACTAACAAAAGGAATCGTTGTATTTGGAATTGGGACTATTATTACATCCCTTTGCATTATCTCTGATAGTATGATACTTCCGTATATGTTAGGTATATCATTTTTAGGGATAAGTTGGTTATTTTATAAAATTATACCAGCAGTATCAAATCTTAATATAATAAAGCACTTAAATATATTTGGTATTTTAAAAACAGAAAATTTATATGGCTCATATTTAAACTTTAATTTTTTTGAATATCCAATTTCAAGAATAACTTTTTCTTGGATTATGATAGTAGGGTTACTTATACTTGGAATTTTCTTGTGTGTTAAGTTCTTTTTAAAAGGTAACAGTTTAGAATTAAAAAGATCTACTAAAAACTTCATATTGAAATTTAAACCACATACTTCTTTATTTAAACACGAACTTTATAAAATTTTAATAACTAATAGAGGAATTATAATTATTTTGATATTTAGTCTGTTAATCTGTTATAACGAATTACAAAGAAGATATAGTCCATCACTTCAAGAGCAATATTATCAAAATATTATGTTGAAATTAGAGGGAAACCCAACTGAAGAAAAAACAGAACTTATTAAAGCAGAAAAATCAAGATTTGATGAAGCCTTTTCAAAAATATTAGAAATTGATGAACAAATTGCAAGAGGTGAGATAAATGATACAACTGGAGAAGCAATGAAAGTAAAATGGTATAGTATTACGGCTTTTTATCCTACCTTTGAGAAAGTATTAGAACAAGATAAGTATGTAAAAGAAAATGATGGAAATTACATTTATGATACTGGATACTTATATTTATTTGGAGTAATGGATGATGGCATTCTTAATGACTTTATTCTTCTTTCTTTAAGTATTATATTTATGTTTTGCAATGTTATGGCGATTGAGTATCAAAATAAGGCAATAAATATACTAAAAGCGACAAAAAAAGGAAAAAAAGCAATTATTAAAACGAAAGTCAAGGCAACTATGATTATTACTTTATTACTTTGCATTTTACCATTTGTTTGTAGATTTATTAGTGTTTCTAGGGCATTCCCAATAAATGGCTTTTTGCTATCAGCAAAAGATATATCTATTTATCATAATTTGCCATCTGGAATACTGGTGATAGGTTTGGTTTTATTAAAAATCTTTATCCAAGTTTTCTCTGGAATAATTATGACAATGCTTATTTTAACTATTTCTGCTTGGAAAAAACATAATGTTCAAACTATATTTTTGGGGCTTTTGATACTTTGTGTGCCTTTAATATTAGTTATATTAGGTTTCGAGTATATGAAATTATTTTCGTTATATCCTTTATATTCATATATATTTGGAAACTAAATATAAGTTTTAGATTTAACTCATTTTAAATAAAAAAGAAAGGATTTTTATGAAATATTTGTCTGAAATAATTAGGAAAGTAGGATATTATCAAACGGGATAATATTTAAGTTAATTGTACTAGAAGATGATCCAGAAGTAAGATATGAAATCTACGATTATTTAAAACACAATTATGAAGTATTTGTTACCAAAGATGAAAAAGAAGTTTTTAGAATTTTGAATTAAGTGATAAAAAATGCTTATTCCAAAGTGATATTGCCGACTATATGAATCAGCCACTTGATAGTTGGAATTACAATTTAGAATAGGACATCTCCTTTAAAAAACAAAGTAATCAATATAGAAACTAATTAAAAAAGATGACTTAATAATAAATTGTAAAACTAACATAGTAGTTTATTGTGATAACAAATTAGAATTTTTCCATAAAGAATTTCAAATATTGTATCATTTGTACACTTCTCCCAACAAGCCAATCTATTGAATAGCCATAATTTTGGGCTAACTGTTTAAGCATAAGGGGTTGAATTTATATTCAGAATATGTACTTTTATGAATACCTAATTCAAATTTGATATGTATATTATGACATAGTCAGTTATAGCCAAAACATATAAAGATCAACTATTCCTAATATACTAACAGAACACGTTGAATGTGTATGCTTGTTAAATAGACGATAAAGTTGCAAATAGGATATCTTTTGATTCTTAAGTATAAATCTTTATTTGTAGAATACAATTTATCAGAATGGAGATGTCTTATGAATCAAAAACAAATGATGATGGGAATTTTTGGCGTTTTTTTTCTTGGTATTCTTATGACGTTATTTCTTCCTTTTGCTTCTCACGAAGAGGATGGAGAATTAGAGACTGGAAGTATGGTTGCAAAAGTCATTGGAGAGAGTGCAAATACCTTAACTCTTCAGGATTCTAATCATGGAATTTATACAATATCAAAGGGTAATTCGCAAGCAGATCTAGGTGATTATGTTTCAATTTTATATAGTGGATTATTGGATAGAAATATACAAGAACAAGAAAAGTTGGTTATTCAATCGATTGAAGAAATTGACGAAAAAAGTTCTGAAATTCCAGGTAATTGGCAAGATTTAGGAATTTTTAGTAGGTTCTATGATCAGGCTTATAAAAAGATGAAAACTATGAGTTTAGATGACAAAATTGGTCAGATTTTATTAGTGCGATATCCTGATAATGCGATTGAAGTAACTCAAAAATATCAATTTGGAGGATATGTCTTTTTTGCAAAAGACTTTGCATCTAAAACTGAGGAAGAAGTGAAAAAGATGATTCGTGATGTTCAAAAAGTTTCTAATATACCACTTCTTACTGCTGTTGATGAAGAGGGGGGGAAAGTTGTTAGAGTAAGTAGTAATCCTAATTTAGTAGACAGTCCTTTTTTATCTTCACAAGAACTTTATAAAAAGGGTGGACTGTCACTTATTAAAGAGGATACTCAAACAAAAAGTCGTGTGTTAAAAAATTTGGGACTAAATGTTAATTTAGCACCAGTTGTAGATGTATCAACAGATTCAAATGCTTATATTTATGCAAGAACTTTAGGGCAAAATACCAAAGTAACAAGTGATTATGCAAAAACAGTCATAAATGCTAGTCATGGGACGAGTGTTAGTTATACATTAAAACATTTTCCAGGGTATGGAAATAATGCTGATACTCATCAAGGAACAGCTACAGATACAAGAACTTTAGAAACTTTAAGGGAAAATGATTTTCCACCTTTTGAAGCTGGAATCAAGTCCTCTGCAGAAGCAGTTTTAATTAGTCATAATACTTTGACTAATATTGATAGCAAAAATCCAGCTTCCTTGTCAGCTACTATTCATAATTTACTTCGAAATGAACTTTCGTTTTCAGGAATTGTTATTACTGATGATTTGGCAATGGGAGCAACTTCTAATATATCTAATGCTACTGTCAAAGCCATTCTTGCGGGAAATGATATGATTATTACTACAGATTATGAAAACAGTGTAAAAGAAATTAAGAATGCTATTAATAGTGGAGTATTGGATGAAGCAATGATTGATAAATTGTCTTTTCGAATTCTTGCTTGGAAATATTATAAGGGCCTTTTATTTGATAACGAAAAATAGAATTGTAAAGTAATTGTACTTTTCTTGCAATTCTTTTTTTCTTTTACTACAATTTAATAAAAGAAAGAGTAAGATATTTATGCATATAGAACAGATACTTGAGGCATTAGAGCATGAACAATATGATATTGTGGGTTCTTTTGCTACTTTAGAGCATTTAGAAACTTTATATTATGATCAAAGTAAATATATGGAAAGTGCATTGCTTTCTCTTATAAAAATGCAGACTCTTTATCATGAAGTGAATCTTACTTCAAATATGGTAATTAAGCAAAAATTAAAGGAAGAATATAATGATTATCATTATTGTTTTTCCCAAAATAATGTAGGGATAAAAAAATTAATTGAAATGCGTCATCCTTTTTTCTTAGAACATGTCAAGGGTTTTTTTGATGAATCTTTTTTTGAAATGAGTCGTATGGAAAATGATGATTTGATTTATTTTTTGTATACACATGGATATGAAGATGTAATTTTAAAACATTTATATTCTATCAATTTGATGGATTTACACGAATTTTTTAAGCATTCAAATATTTTAAACAAGTATTTTGATAAACGATGTGCATTACGATTGAATCGTTTTTCTTCTTTGTTTTTTAATTTGCCAAATGAAAAAAAACATCTTTTGGCTTATATAGAGTATGATTGGTATTCTATATCTCTTTCTTTACGTGATTCTTCTCAAAATGATTTCATTAAGAGTGCTTTACAAGAAGTTTATCAAAATAATTTCCAAGGTATTTTATCCTTTTCTATTCAAGAACGTATTTTATCTTTATATGGAAATGTATCTGCAGAGATTATTTCTTTTGCTATTACTAGAACATTAGAGGAAAAGGAAGTTTTTTGGAAACAGATTGATTTTATAGCTCAAACTTATTTTGATAATCAAATTTATCGTGCTCTTCATTTTGCTTTTATGTATCCTGATTTTCTCCCAACTTTATTATCAAATTCTTCATTTTCTTTGGAAGATTTGAGACGACAGGTTTCTTTGCTTGAAAAATCTGTTGCTTTAAATGTGCAGTCGTTATCCGATTGTATAGATAATGCCCATTATGCTATTAATAATGTAGAGGGGGTTATTCCATCTTGGCTTGGACTTGTTCAAAACGGAATCACGGAACCTCTTTTTTCTACTTCTCAGGAAGTAGTTTTGATTGATTTTGAAGGAGTGACAACGACATATCCTGTCGATGTTTCACATATTGCTACTCTCAAACAAGCACTTGGAAAAGAACATATTATGGAAAGCACACTTTTTTATGAAGGATGTATGCAGGGAATTATTATTATCTTAATAGAAAATGGAATGTTACAGTTTTTTCTTCCACCTACTTTAAGCCGTTTGCAAAAAGAAGAAATTGAAAGTCATCTTCGTTCTTTTGATGGAAGAAATTTGTCCTCTTTTATTACAATTGGATGTAGTTATGCATTACCAAATAGAGAGCTTGAATTTATTTCGTTAAATCAACAAGATGTAATGAATTTACAGACTTTTCATAATTCTCTTCAGTATTTTTTGATTGATGATGAGGGAAAGTATTTGAATCGTAATGGAAAGTTATTTTAATTGATGGTATTATAAATGTAGGGAAGTGAATTGATGGAATATTTAGATATTTATGATGAAAATGGAAACTATTTAGGAACAGAACAAAGGGATATCGTTCATAAAAAGGCTTTGTGGCATAAAACAGTGCATTGTTGGCTTTATGATCAATCTGGAAATGTTTTTTTTCAAATTCGAAAAGATACTGGGACTTTATATACAACTGCTTCTGGACATTTGAAAGCAGGAGAGAGTATTTCTGAAGGTTTTGCTCGGGAAATTTATGAAGAAATAGGAGTTAAAATTGATGCTTCTGACGCTGAAATGGTAGGTGTGATTCCTTTTATTATGGATAAAGAAATGAAGGATGGAAGTTATTTTCGAGATCGAGCATTTTCTAATATTTATGTAGATCTTTATGAAGGAAATTACGCTGATTTTTCCATGGATCAGGATGAAGTAATTGGACTTGTCTTAGTGAATGCCAAAGAAGTTCTTAGTTTATTTCAAAAGGAAAGTGGGAGTGTGCGTGGCATTATTATTCATTTAGATCATACGCAGGAAGAACGTGATATTAATTTTGCAGAGTTTTTAGTTAATCCTGGGGAAACAGCGATGTCGAAATATGGAGAAATTTTAAAGAAAGTCATATCTTTAACTAGTAAGTGAGTAAGGTTTGTTTTGTAGGGATAACTGATAAAATTGGTATGAAGCCGTTTGATCCTTCCACAAAGTCAGGTATAATTATTGATCAAATTATCTCTCAACTTGATTTTGATTGTGACAAAATAAATTATGTATCATTTTCACCGTTGTCTGAGAATGGAAAACTTCGATATCCAACCAAGAACGAATTATCAAACTCTTTTGTTTCTTTTCAAGAACGTATTTTACAAATTCAACCAGATTTATTGGTGGTTTGTGGCAAAATGATTGCTAAAGAATTACAAAAACATAATTTTTATCAAGATAAGGTTTTGATAATTTATCATCCTTCTTATGTTTATGTTTATAAGAGAAATCATATTGATTCTTATGTCCAAGAAGTTGTGAAACAAATAAAAGAGATTATTCTTTTATGAGTAATCTCTTTGAATTTTGTAGACTGTTAATTAATTCATCTTTTTCAAATTCAAATAGTTGACAATGATAGAGAATAGCATTTTGTATATTTTCCTTTTTGTTTTCATTGCTTTTATTTAACATTTTGAAGTATCTTAAAACTTTTAAACGAGAAATAATCATTCCATTAATATTATAGCGAAGAGCATCTAATTTATAATAAGAATCTAGAAAAATAATTTCTGCTTCTTTCTCTATTTCTGTTATGTCATAGGGATTTTCTTTTTGCATTAAATCATTTATTTCTGGGGTTAGATAAGATGGAAACAGGTTTGCTATTGTTAAATTTTGTTCTCTATTTTCTATTTCATAATCTTTTTGATCAAAGTAAGACAAGTTATGAAAAGGAATATTAGATAGACCATATCTTATTATTAAATTTACTATTTGTTCGAATTTTTGTGGTATGGCTAGGAGCAGATTATTATTCCAGAAAAAAGAAAATGGCAAATTTTTTTCAATTATTGTATTTTTATTTTTTTTATAGTATCCATAATATGGAACAAATAAAATTTCTGGATTCATTATTAAAAAATTATGAGATAATCTTTTTTCATTAATTTCTTCTTTTATGGATTTCAATACTTCTTCACTTGTTTGAATTAAAATATCTTTAAATAAGGGATGAGTGACTGTGATGAATTGAAATTCTTTTTCTTTTAATAGTTTTAATATTTTTTCTAAAATATGATATGTTGTATTATTTTTAATTTTCGCTTGAATTTCATTGTCTAACTGAGTTATGTTATATCCTTGGTTTAAGAATAAATTGATCCATTCATTGTTTAGTTTTTCTTTTAGTAGTTGTAATTCATGTTTTTTTTGTTTTAAAATGGTTTCGTTATGTTTGGTGAGAAGTAGCCAATAGTATTGTTTATTTTCATCATTAGACCATAATTTTTTGTCACTTTCTTGGAAATTATAAAAAGCATTAGGCAGGTTGGTCATTTGATTTTCTATTCTATTTTTGTCTTTTATGATTAGTTTTTCTTTTTTGTTTTCTTTTTCTAGTTCAGAATTTAGCTTATCTATTCTTTTTTGAAATGGTTTTATAAATTTTAGTGAGGTAGAAAGGTGTGTTTGATAATTTAGAAATGATTCACCGTTTTCTAATTCACTTTTATCCATTTTTTGCAGGATATATAGTAATGCATCTGGAAATTCAATTCTATTTATATTTGTTTCTAATAATTTTGTCAGATCGACAATGGCATTATTTATTTCTAGATTGTTTTCTTGTACTAAAAAAATACAGAGTTTACCAATGGAATAAACACGTTTTATTAAACGAAAATGTCCTTTTGACTTGATGCTTTTTTTAATTTCTTTAATTATTTGCAACTTATTTTGTTTTTTTAATATTTTTAATGTTTGCAAAAGTTTTATTTGATCACTTTCTGATACTGCTTTAAAAAAGTTTTGGATTTTTGTTTCTTCTAAAATATTTATATTAATATTGTTTATTTTACTAAGTGTAATCAGATACTCACCAAGTGTACTTTGATTGGTTTTAGTTGTCCAATTGTTTATTTGTTGTTCTAAGTATAATATTTCACTTTCATAGGCTTCTTTTAAGTGATGATTCATCCTTTTTCTCTCCTTTCTTTATAAGGGTGTAAATTTGTTCTAATATTTGGTTTTGTTGGATTATAAATTCTGGATTTTCTATTAAACTTTGGTATATGTTCTTTGCATTTTTGCATATTTTCTCTAATCGATTTAGTTCTTCTCTATAATATTTGCTAGAATAAAAGTCTTTTTGAAGGCCAGAAAGAATTAAATAATGATTGGCATTAATTCCTATAAAATAAATTCTTGCAAATTTAGAACTTACTTGAGAAAAATTTTTACCAACTAAATTTTTATATCCTTTCCATGTGCCGTTTTGTATGGATTGTAGAAGAAGATAAAAATCTGGATAATAAAGAGGTGAAATTTCTTTTTCTAAGTTTTCAAGAATATTTATTCTATTTCCATGACTAAAAAAAATTAATTGATTTTTGGGAATATTTCTTTTTTCTTTACTCTGTTGTTTTATTGTTGGGATATATTGCTTTACGATTTCTATTTTTTGGAGTATTTGTTTTATTTCTTCTTTATAAATTTCTTTTTCTTCAAGATCTTGAGTATTCATTGAAAGATTATTTAATAAAAGGGCTTCATGATATAAGGAAGTAGTCATTTCTTCTTTTGTTTTTTGAATTAGTGTACCGCTATTTTCTAAAATTTCTAAGATTTTTTCTTTGGTATATGGTATGTTAATCTTTTTTTTAATAGGGGTAACTTCTATTTTATTATGATCAAAACTATGATGTTGTGGTTCTTTCTTTTTGGCAATATTTAACCAAGCTTTATACTGTTCTAGTTCTCGTTGTATTTCTTGAAATGCAGTTCTTTGCATATTATAATAATTTTGTAATGTTGTGCTATTTGGTAAGTTTGTTTGTTTTTTTGATGAAGATAGTGAATTAAGTCTTTCTTTGATTGTTTGATAACTCATAAAGAAACTCCTTTCGAAAGTAAAAAAGTAGTGTTATCATAGCATAAAATGTTTGGTGCAACAAGGAGGTATTTTATGAAGGAACTTTTAAGCCCTGCAGGAAGTATGGAAGCTTTAAAAATGGCTATTATGGGTGGAGCTGATGCTGTTTATGTTGGGGGAAAACGATTTGGAGCTCGTGCTTTTGCTACTAATTTTTCTGATGAAGAAATGAAAGAAGCTATTTTTTTGTGTCATTTACATGGTGTTTCCCTTTATGTTACGATTAATACAATGATTTATGAATCGGAAATTTTTGATGTTCTTTCTTATATTTCTTTTTTATATAAAAATCATATTGATGCAATTATTCTTTCTGATGTTGGTCTTATGAAATTATGTCATGAATGTTTTCCTGATTTAGAACTTCATGCTTCGACTCAAACTCATATTCATAATGTGGAACAAATTGCTATGTTAAAGAAGCTTGGCGTAAAAAGAGTAGTACTTGCAAGAGAATTATCTTTGGAAGAAATTAAACGCTTTCCTAAAGATATGGATCTGGAAGTTTTTATTCATGGAGCTCTTTGCATTAGTTATTCGGGTCAGTGTCTTTTTTCTTCTTTACTTTTGGGACGAAGTGGCAATCGAGGGGAATGTGCGCAAATATGTCGTTTGCCTTTTTCACTTCTTCAAGATGGAAATGTTATGGATACGAAAGGTCAGTATTTACTTTCTACTAGAGATCTTAATACTAGCAAGAGATTCTTTGCTCTGTTAGATTCTAATATTAAAAGTTTTAAGATAGAGGGACGGATGAAGAGCCCTTCTTATGTTTATTATACGACAAAGATGTATCGTAATTTGATGGATCAATATGAATTAGATGGAACTTGCAAAGTATCAGATGAACAATGGAAAAATGTTTCTGTGTTATTTGGACGTAAATTTACTGAAGGAAAGATATTTCATGCAAAAGATACTGAATTTATGAATCAAATTACAAGTAATCATCAAGGAATTTTTTTGGGGAAAGTTTTGGAAGTCACGAAACATAAGATTAAAATTCAGTTGGAAGAAGATCTTCATCAAGGTGATGGTATTCGATTTTTGCCATCAGATCAGGGAATGATTGTTAATTTCCTTTATGACTCTAAACAAAAACTTGTTTCTTCTGCTCAGAAAGGAGAAATCGTTTTTGTAGATAATAAGTGGGATTATTCCTCTTTTAAAACTGTTCGTAAAACTCTTGATTTTTGTTTGGAACAAAGTATTTCTAAAAGTGAAATGCCAAAAATTCCAATTACGATGGATGTTTCAATTACTTTAGCGCACGGTTTTTCTCTTAAGATTAACGATGGTGAACATTGTGTTGAGCATACAGAACCAATTGTTTTTGAAGCAAAAACTGCTCCTATTTCTAGAGAAAAAGTAGTTGAACTTTTAGGACGGCTGGGCAGCACTCCTTTTGTTATTCAAGATTTTAATATTGAAATGGAGGATCATTTATTTATTTCGGTTCGAGATTTGAATGAATTTCGAAGACGTTGTGTGGATGAATTAATTCAAAAAAGAGTGGAACGGGGTAAGGTTAGAGAATATTCTGAGAAACATGAAATGTCTATTTATTCTAGTTCTTTGCATGTGAGTGCTACTGCAATGAATGAAAGTCAAGTGGAGAAGTTATTATCTTTGAATGTTAATGATATTTATGTTAGTGACTATTCTTTATATCAAAAGTATCAGCAGAATAATGTAGGATTTCGGTTTCAACGTGTAGAACATCAAATTAATAGAAAAGATGTATCTAAAGCAATGATTGGAGAACTTGGGAATCTTAGTGTTTGTGATCAATCATCATGTTGTATTGATTATTTTCTTAATGTGGCGAATCATGCTAGTGTGGATTATTTTTCTAGTCTTGGTGTCAAGCGTATTTGTCTTTCTCCAGAGTTATCAAAAGAAGAAATTAATAATATTCTCAAACAATTTCCTAATGGAAATCCATGTGAAGTTCTTGTCTATGGCCGATTAGAAGCAATGGTTTTAAATCATTGTATTCTTCGAACAAATGTCAATCAGGATAAAATTTGTAAAGTGTGTAAAGATGGGCATTCATATGCTTTAAAAGATCGGAAAGGGGCGATTTATCCTATGGTGATGGATGAGAATCATTGTACACATGTTTATTTTCATTCTGTCCATAATTTACTTGACGAAGTTGCCAATTATTATGTCAAGGGTATTCGCAGTTTCCGTTTTGATTTTTTTGATGAGACACCAAAAGAAATTGAACAAATTCTTTTGAGCTTTTTTGAACATTTACAAGTATAAAATGTTAATTGTGTGTCAATTATAAAAAAGAAGTGTATACTTCTTTTTTTGTTTTGCTATAATTATTCTAGGGAGGGATGAGAATGAAGCCACCTGTTGTGATGGAACATATTAAATCAGCTCATATTGATTGTACTAAGGATGAAATTGCTCCAACTGTGATTATGCCTGGAGATCCCTTAAGAGCAAAGTACATTGCTGAGATCGGAAGAGCACACGTCAGAACTCCAGTCACTGGTGAA
>CAJUGF010000013.1:15443-33459 GCA_910585915.1 uncultured Bacilli bacterium
ATACTGGAACTTATAAAGGAAAAAGGGTTAGTGTGATGGGATCTGGCATGGGAATGCCTTCTATGAGTATTTATGCTTTTGAATTATTTTATTTCTTTGATGTGAAACGCATTATTCGTATTGGAACATGCGGCGGTTTAGTAGAAGAAATGAATGTCCCAGATTTAATATTAGCTACAGAGAGTTATAATGAAGGAAATTTTGCTTATTCTTATAATGGAGATCCAACGCATTTTGCATATCCAAGTAAAAGTTTGAATGACAAAATTTTGACTGTAGCAAACAAAAAGGGTAAAAAATTATTTACAGGAACAGTTATGAGCACCGAACAATTTGGTTTTTATTCAGATAATGAACATGTACTTGCACGTGTTCCGAGTGATACAACAATCATTGGTGAAGAAATGGAATCGTTTGCACTTTTCCATATTGCTTCAAGTTTTGGTTTGGAGTCTGCTTGTCTTTTGACAGTTGTAGATAGTAAATTTAAGGAAACCTTTATGACTATTGAGGAAAGAGAAAAATCACTCGATGATATGATTACAATTGCTCTTGATGCCGCAATTGAATGAAAAAGAATAGCTAATGGGAACATTGGCTATTTTTAATGTTAAAAATACTGGAAACATTAAGAGGAATATGTTAAATTATTATTGTAGGAATAACTAAATAGAATAGAGGGCTTTATTATGAAATTACAAATTTTTCGTGAGAAGAATAAAAAACAACTGGGAATTATTATAGGAATTGGTTTCATTGTTTTATTAGTGGCAGGAATACTAGTATATCGAAGCTTTGCATTGTATCATGAAAAAAAGGAATTTAATATTATTAGTGGAACAGTTCCAGAACTTCATGATATAAACTACACTTATTATTTAGCAGGTGCAACAGGAGAAAGGGAACTCATTGATCAAGTTCCTGAAGAAAGAAATTATACTGTAAGTATAGTTTGTAATAATGCTCAGGGAAATTGGGATTATGAAGCGTGGTCTCCAGTGATTAGTGATCGAGAAGGAGAATTAACAAAGTGTGATGTTGTTTTTACTTCCCATTATCATGAAGATATTTTAAATGGTGCTGATCCAGTACTAGCAAATCAATTAATACCTGTTACGATCTCTGATGGTGGTGTTGTCAAAAAGGCTAGTCTTACTAGTGAATGGTATAGTTACGAAAAAAAGAACTGGGCAAATGCTGTAATATTAGAAGATGAAAGTATTATTTATCAGGATAATGAAGAAATACCAGAGAGTAATATTGAGAGTTATTTTGTATGGATTCCAAGATATCGATATAAAATCTTTAATGATGGGAATTACACTGAATTATCTAATGTAGAGGAGAGCGTTCAAACCATTGAGATTGAGTTTGAAAGCAAAGATAAAAGTGTTAGTAATGGAAGCGTTGTTGGTGAATGGTTGACTCATCCAGCATTTACAAGTTTTGATGTAAATGGAATTTGGGTCGGTAAGTTTGAAACTGGATATAAAGGAGCAACAGTAGCAAGTGAAGCAGAGAAAAATGTTATAGATACAGAAAAAGTACAAATAAAATCTAATGTTTATAGTTGGAGAAACATTCAAGTTGCTAATGCGTTTTATACAACCTATGATTATAAAAGAAATTTAGATTCACATATGATGAAGAATACAGAGTGGGGGGCTGTGGCATATTTACAACACAGTGCGTATGGAAGCCAGACGAGTGTCCGAATTAATAATAATTCTTCTTATATTACAGGTTACGCTGCAAAGGATGAACCTACATGTGGATTTATTGGAGATAGTCAAGATTGTAATGTTTATGAAGGTACTAATTTAGGTGCTGACGGTTTAAATACTTTTAATTATAAAAATTCTTTAAGCGTTGTTGCGAGTACGACTGGAAATTATAGTGGTATTTATGATATGAGTGGTGGAGTTTGGGAATATGTTATGGGAGTATTAACTGATGAAAATAATGCTCTAGTCTCTGGGAGAAATGAAGCCAATCATTCTAATTTTATTGGAACCTTAACTAATGGTACATCTGGGTCAAAAACCAATTGGAGTGAAGAAGATGGAGGGCTTTCTTTTCCTGATAATAAGTATTTTGATAAGTATGAGTATGGGGATTATAGTAATGGGGAAGGAGTACGGCAATATAAGCGTAGAATACTTGGAGATGCAACAGGAGAATTGGGAGCATTCGCAAATGTTACTTATGGTACTCAAAATCGTCAATTAGGTTCATGGTATAAAGATGAAGCTTGGTTTGTTCATCGTTATGATCCTTGGTTTGTACGAGGGGGAGCAGCTGAATATGGCTTAGGCTCTGGTGTGTTTTCTTTTGGTGCACAAAGTGGAGGCGTTGAATATCCAGTTAGTTTTCGAGTGGTTTTAGCTTTTTAAAAAATATTTATAAATCAAATTTATTTGTTTTATCATAAAAACTTTGATTTTCGATGTGAATTCTTTATTTTAAACGATGTATGAATTATTTTACTACTAATTTACTACTTTATATAAAATCTTCATACAATCACATAAAAATGATACATTTTTTCTGATATGAATTTTTGACAATAATTATAAAATGTGTTATTATGAATATGTCAAGGGAACTTGCATAAAATAAAAAAGGGAACATTCAGTTTTTGCGAGTTGAATGTCTACCCAATGAATTGTGAAGACATTTAATTCAATGAAGAATTAAGTGTCATTTTTTTATTACTACTATCATAATGATAAGGAGAAATAAAATGATAGCAATGAGCTTAAGAGCTTTAATGATAAAAGTCCTAGTTTTCATTTTTATCAAACCTCCTCTCTATTAGAGATTCGGTAGACACTCAACAACTGATATTCCCTAAAAGAATTATACTATAAGTTAGTTTATTAAACAAGCGAGCATGCTAATTTTTATAAACTTAAAGTCGTTTATTATAAATTAGTATTATGGAGATGAGTTAATGAATGTGAATGAAGAATTAAAAAGATATATTGAACAAAACATATTTCCACGATATAAACTAAATGATAAAGGACATCAAATAGAGCATATTAACTATGTTATCAATAGATGCTATAAATTAAGTAAAAATATGGATATTGATAATAACATGCTTTATGTAATAGCGGCATATCATGATATTGGTTATTATGTAGATTATAAAAATCATGAAAAAGTTTCTGCTCAAATTATGTATAATGATACGAACTTAAATAATTTTTTTAATGACAAGAACTTAATAATAATGAAAGAGGCAATAGAAGATCATAGGGCTTCATTAAATCGAGAGCCTAGAAGTATTTATGGAAAAATATTATCATCTGCAGATAGAAATATCGATGTTGATGATTCATTAAAACGAATTTATCTTTATAGCATTACACATTTTAATAAACTTAGTGAGGAAGAAACAATTGAGGAATGTTATAAACATACATTAGAAAAATTTGGAAACGGTGGTTATGCTAATTTCTTTGTAGAAGATATGGAGTATAACAATTATTTAAAAGAATTATGCAATCTTTTAAATAATAAAAAAGAATTTGTCGAAAGACTAAAAGAAATTAAAACTAAAATTAAATAAAAAATTTGCTACATGCTACACGCTACATAATAAGGGTAATACTATACCTTATTATAGCGAGGACTTTGTGGCTACACCACTAGTCTCGCTCATAAGACTATACTTTAATAATGTACAATGTCCCAGCATTTTTAATATTTAAAAATAATGTCTCAAAAAATATTTAAATTTTTACTACTAATTTACTACTTTTGAAAGAAAAAATATAAGAAATTATAAAAATATATTCAAACATTTTCTAAAAATAAAATGTCGTAAATCCTCATAAAATAAGAATATAACAGCATTTAAGAACTTATAAAAAGTTACTTAAAAAATACTATACTTTTTCATATAAAAAAAGAATTTATTGATTTAATGTGGTTACTAAATCAGTAAATTCTTTTTCTATTTTATTTAATTCTTCTGTGGTAGTTGCTTCAAATCTTAAAATTAAATTGGGACCAGTATTGCTTGCTCTTACTAAAGCCCATCCTTTATCAAAGGAAATACGAACACCATCAATATCATTAAATGGATAATTTTTGTTTTTTGTATATTCTTTTACTTGTTCAACTATTTTAAATTTTTTATCATTTGAACAAGGAATTTTGATTTCTGGTGTTGTTATGTATTCATTGATTCCTTTTAGGAGTTCTGAAAAGTTTTTTTCTGTTTTGGATAGAATTTCTAATATTCTTAGTCCATCATAGATGCCACTACAGATTTCTGGACCACGATCATTAAAGAAAATATGTCCTGAGTATTCTCCTCCTAAAGGGATATTTTTTTGTTTGGTAGTTGCTTCAGTGTAACTGGTACCAGTTCGTTCCATGTAAGGGGTACCACCTAATTTGATGATTTCTTCTTCTAGGGCCTTGCTGCATTTTACATCATATAAAATCATTTTATTTTGAAACGTATTGATAAGAGCTCGTGTTGCAATAATTAGTATTTTATCTGCAGGAACATAATTTCCAAGTTCATCAATAAAACCTACACGGTCTCCATCTCCATCATAGGCGATTCCAATATCAGCCTTAATTTCTTTTACTTTTTCTTTTAACATTTCTAGATTTTCTTCCACTGCTGGATCTGGGTGATGGTGAGGAAATGTTCCATCATTTTCATCACAGATATAAGTAATATCTAAATTCTGGAATAATTGATGACATTCTTTCATAATGGTTGTAGTTACACCATTTCCTGGATCAATAACTACTTTTAGTTTTCTTTGACCCATTTGAACGTTATTTTTCATATAATTTAGATAATCTTCTTTGATGTTTCTCTGTTCTCTTATTCCATTTCCATTTAAAAATTTTTCTTTTAATGTATAATCTCTAAAATCATAAATCATTTGGCCTCTTGCATTTGCTACATCATCAAATGAAAATTTAAATCCATTATCATCTTTGGGGTTGTGACTAGCTGTTACCATAATTCCTAAAGCATTATTTTTATATCTGGTAAAGTAGTGCATTGGAGTGGTGATTAGTCCATAATCAATTACATTACACCCACTATCTAAAAGACCTTGTATCATGGATTCATAAAGAGTAGGCGAAGATAAACGATTGTCATGTCCAACGACACATTTTTTTTTATCAAACATTTCTTGGATGTATGATCCATAGCTTTTACCAATTTGATATGAAGTATTTTCATTAATATCTTCGGGATATCCTGCTCTAATATCATATTCTTTAAATATTGAAGTATTCATTTAACTTCACTCCATTCTTCTTTTATTTTATCATATTTTATTATTAAATGTTTCATTCTCCTTTTACTTGACAATATAATTGTTCTTTTTTTAAAACTTCTACATAAATATGAGATAGAAAGGGTGAAAAAATGAAAAGTATAATACCTTATAGCAAGAGTATTTCGTTTGGAAGTAAGATCGCAGAAATAACTAGTATGTCATTAGAGCATGAAATGGTTAAGAAACCTGGAGAAGTTTCTGGAAATTTTATTATTTCAGGAGAATATAAAAGTCATGAAGTGAGTGTAAATCGTGAACCATTTTTACATAAGTTACCTTTTTCGATAGAACTTACTGATAATATTGATTTGGATTCTCTTTCTTTTGAAATAACAGATTTTTCTTATGACATTTTAAATGATGATACTGTAGAAATTGATATTGAATTTTGCTTGGAAGCTGAAGAAGTAGAAAGTGAAGAAGTGGAAGAAGAACGTAGTGTTTTTGAAGCGATTGATCCAATTAAAACAGATGATTTGACTGATTTTATGGATCATGACTCTTCTGTAGATTCAGAAGTTACAATCAAAGAAGAAATGGTAGAGAAAGAAGAGGTTGAAGGAATAGAGGAAAAAATAGTTAGTGAAAACGAAGTGCGTGAAGAAGTCGTTTTAGAAAAAGAAGAGATGAAAGAAGATATGAAAGAAAGTGAAGAAACAATTATTAATCAGGTAAATCCTATGGATGATCAATACGCAACTTATCATATTCATATTGTAAAAGAAGGTGAAACCATTGAGACTATTTGCACTATGTATCAATCAAATATGAGTTTGCTTATGGATTATAATGATTTAAAAGAAATTAATCAGGGAGATAAGGTTATTATTCCTACAGAAGATGAATAGGTCTCTTCAAGTTATTCGAGATATTTATAAACCTTATCGTTATACAATAAAGGGTAAAGTAAGTATTTTGGAAACTACAAGTGGAACCATTGTAGTCAAGGAGTCTGAACGAGATTTACAAGAAGTTTACCGTTATTTGAATAGTCGTAATTTTACATTATTTCCTAAATTAATTGATGATTCAAGAGTAGGGATTCATGTCTTTCCCTTTATCGTTGATACTAAGATACCATCTGAACAAAAAGCTCAGGATATGATGGATATTATTGCTTCTTTACATCTTAAAACAACCTACTATAAAACAGTAAGTCAAGATACTTATCAAGAAATCTATGAGATGGTAGAATCCAATATTGTCTATTTACAGCAGTATTATGAAGGATGGTTTGATCTTTACTTTCAAGAAGTTTATCATGCTCCAAGTCATTATTTTTTTATGCGAAATGTTTCTAAAATTTTAGCTAGTTTATCGTTTGCTAAACAAGAACTAGATGATTGGTTTTCAATTGTTCGAGATAGTGAGAAGCAAAGAGTTTGCTTTATTCATAACAATTTATCCTTAGATCACTATTTAAAAGGAGAAGACCAAGATTATTTTATTAGTTGGGATCAGAGTAAAATTGATAGTCCTGTGTTGGATTTGTTAGGGTTTTATCAAAAAGAATATTTTGATTTGGATTTTCAATCATTGTTTACACGGTATCAGGAAAAGTTTCCATGGAATGAAGGAGAAAAAAAGCTATTTTTTGTTTTAATTTCATTGCCAAAAAAAGTGACATTCACTGATTCAGAGTTTGAAAATTGCCGAATGCTTCGTGAATGTTTGGATTATCTTTATAAAACAGAATCGTTAGTAAGGCCATATTATGCGATAGAGCAGAAACAGGAGTAAAACAATTTCAATTAACAAAATAAAAATGTTAAAGCGAAAGGGTAATATTAGTGTGATTAATACTTGATAAAATATTAAGCAGCTTAGTATTAATATAGCAATAACAGAAAAAAAATTATTTGGTCCTTTTCTGGGACATGGACAGTTTGGTCGCATTTTAATCACCTATTTTAGTATATGGTTTAAAATTTTATTGTTTCAGGAAGAATGCCCAGTGCATTCTTTTCTTTGATTGAAAAATTATACAAATTCTTTTATAATGATCATAGGGTGAAGTTATGCAGAAGAAAAAGGGATTTGTTTTTATTGAAACCATTGTGGTAATGGCTGTATTGTTATCTTCTTTATTAATTCTTTATGCAACTTTTACTTCACTAGCTATTAGTGAGAAGAGACGACTTATGTATGATGATGTTGCATATCTTTATCGGACTTATTATATTAAAAAGTATTTTTCTAGTCAACGTATTGATCGCATTTTAGAAAACTTAGATCCTACTGATTCTTCTAATAATGCAAATTTTTTAATTTCGTTTGGTTGTGGTAGTCGAGATGTTTTTACTGATTATGTAAAAGAGGGGGCTTTTTGTGAAATTATGAGTCAGAATTTGCATATATCAAATCTTTACTTAACTTATTATGATTTATCTGCTTTACAGAATTGTTCGAATCATACTACTGGATTATGTACAACTTATGCAAAAGTAAATCAGGAATTAGCAGATTATTTACGAACACTTGGTGGTAAGGGAATTAGCGGTTATCGTATGATTGTGGAGTATCAAGAAAATGAAAAAGGAAATTATTGTACAACAGAAGAGAAATGTAAGCATCATTTTGCTACTATTCGAATAGGTGATTAGAATGAATAAAAAAGGTATAACATTGGTTGAATTTGTAGTCAGTATTGCTTTGGTTTCTATTGTTTTAATTTTTCTTTTTCAATTAATGCTAGATGTGCAGTATTCTACGAAAAATGGTAATTTTGCTAGTGAGAATCAATTAAATCGGGCAAGCATTATGAAGAATGTTATGGATGATTTTTCTAATTTAGGTTTGGTTGGAATGAGAGAAGGAAGTAGTAATAGTAGTTCTTTTAGTTTGATTTTTCGTTTTAAAGATGGGACAGAGAAAACATTACAAGTGCATGAAAAATATGTGATTTATGGAGATGAACGTTTTAGTATGAAGAGTAGTAATCCTAATGCAATTTATCAAGTGCAGTGTATTGTTTATCAATATATTAGTCCTGCTACTGCATGCCAAAATGGTAATTGTTCTGATTATTTTTCAATTAGAATTCGGGTTCCTGTGAAGATTTTAAATCAAGAAGAAAATGTTATGGATGATTTGGATTTCTTTTATATTGGTAGGGCTTCTGATATTACAGAAAATGCTTTTCCAAAAAAATCTTTTTTAGGATTTAATAGTAATTATTGTACTTTAACATAGTATTAATAAAGTGATTGATAGAATGACGTGAAGAAAGCGTCCTTTTAAAAAGGGAAGATAGGAAATATTTGTATCTGCTAAGATACTTTTTATTTGAGTATGAATACTTAAGCCCCCAAAAGAAATAAAGGAAACTGCTAAGATACTTTTGATGGTTTCTGAATGATTTAACAATAAAATTTTATTTAATCCTTGTGTTAATTCACAAAAACCACTAATTATGGTGTTGATGAAGGAGTTATTTATTGGTATAAGATTTGCTAATACATAATAAAAAGCAATGGTTCCAAGTATTAGTAATAAGGTATCTAGTGCTTTTTTGATTGATATGCTTAGAATTGTACTTAAAGGTATATTTTCTTTCATATAAGGGATTTTTTGAAATTTAGATTTTTCTTTTGGACGTAGTAGTAAACCAATCAATAGATTGGTGCAATAATGACAAAGCATTATTTTTAGTATGAGGGGGTTATTGTTGCCAAAGATTAGAGTCAATATATTTAGGAGAAATAAAGGATTGGAAAAAAAAGTAAAACTTAGTAAATAACTTGCTTCTTCTTCAGTTATTTTTTCTGCTTTGTTTAAGTCTTTAATGATAAAAGCACTCGATGGTGTGCCAGCTAAGAAGGACATGATTAGAATAAAAATGCCATAGGAACTAGTATGATATATTTTAGTAAATAATGATCCTAAATGATTTGCTAATATTTCAGGAAAGTGATATTTGATTAGTAAATCACTTAATATAAACATAGGGAAAAGAGAAGGGAATACTTGAGTTGCCCATAATTCTGTTGCTGTAATGATATTTTGCTTTACTTCGTGATTATTTTTTAATATTAGTATTAAAAGAATAAGAATGCTTACTAATATGATAATATTTTTTTTCTCTTTCTTCATAAATGCCTCTTTTTTTGATATAATAAATTAGGTGATTATTATTGAATTCATTTATTAAATGTTATGAAAAAGTAAAAAAAATCATACGAGAAAATTTTTATTTCTTATTATCTATTATTGCAATTATATTTATTTTTAATTTTGAACTTCCTTATGTTATATATACTCCAGGTGGTTCTATTGATTTGAAAGATAGGATTCTTGTTGAAAATGGTTATAAAGCAGAGGGGGCTTTATCCATGGCATATGTATCAATGATGAAAGGCAATATTCCTTTTATGGTACTTTCTTTTTTTATTCCAAATTGGGATATTGTGCGTACTCAAGATATTAAGAGTGATAATGAGAGTCTTGATGAAATGATCGAAGCAGATCGAATTAGTATGGTACAAGCCCAAGATAATGCTATTATGGCTGCTTATTCTATGGCTCATAAAGATGTTCAAATTAAGGAACAAGTGAATCATATTGTTTATATTGATGAGAAAGCAAATACTAATTTAAAACTTTTTGATATTTTATTAAAAGTAAATGGGGAAAGTGTTCAAAATTTAAAACAACTTCAAAATATGGTTCAAAGCATGCAAGCGGGAGATAAAGTTTTGTTTGAAGTAAAACGTGATGATGAAATTATTGATGCTTATGCAACAGTATATGATACAGATGATGGATTAAAGGTGGGGGTTGCTATGACTTCTACTTATGAGTATGAAACAGATCCCAAAATTCAAATCAATTCTAAAGAAAGTGAGTCTGGTCCTAGTGGGGGACTTATGATGGCTTTGTCGATTTATAATGCATTAGTAGAGAAGGATATTACGAAAGGAAAAAATATTATTGGGACTGGAACAATAGACGAATTTGGAAATGTAGGAAAAATAGGTGGAGTCAAATATAAGATTCTTGGAGCAAGTAAAAAAGGAGCAGATATTTTTTTGGTGCCAGAAGAAAATTATGAAGAAGCAATTGAAGTAAAGCAAGAAAATGATTTGGATATTCGAGTGATATCTGTTAAAACATTACAAGAAGCGATTGAGGCAATTTCATAAAAAATTGCTTTTTTTGGTTTCTTTGTGCTACAATATCATCTTGTTGGAGAGATGAATTGTGAAAATAACAACTGATGAACTAGATTATTGTAAAAATGCATATCAAGTCATAATGAAGTATCATACTATTTTAAACGGATATATTAATTACATGGGCTTGGATTATCAAGGATTTTATCAAAATAAACTTAAAGGTACTCAGTTTTATTTTTATCGACCAGATATAATTTTGAAACAGTCTTATGTTACAGAAAATGAAATTACTTTGAGAAAATGTCAAATTACTTTTTTATTAAGGTTTTTAGAAAAATTTCAAATTTATTTATCACAAGAAGAGGTAGCAACCTTTTTGGAAATGAAAAAAACTGAGAATTCTTCTCTATTTTATAATATTTTGGGGATTGATTTTCTTCGTAACTTTTCTTATCAAACCTTTTTACAAATTCCACTTTTTCAGGCAATTATGAATCATCAAAAGTTTTATTTAGAACAAGTTTTGCCGAAATCCTTTCCTTTACAAAATGCCCATATTGTGATGAAAGAGATTTTTGATGATCTTTATTTTAAAAATATTTTAGAAGAAATTCGAAGGTTTATGAAAGTTAAAGAACTTTTACAAAGGATGCCAGATTTAAAAAAACCTAAAATTTTATGTTCTTTTTCTTATAATCATAAGAAGGAATCTTGGAGTGAGAAAAAATATAATCAAGCATTACTTCAAAAGGAAAAGGAGGGATGGGGATTTTATCATTTGGCTTTGGATCATCAAAAAGTATTTATTCCTGTTTATGCTTCTTTTATTACTTTATTTCATGAAGTTGGTCATTTGTTTTATTCCGATGTTTTTGCAAAACTAGCAAAAATAGATGTATCAGTTCCACTAACTTCTGATGGGATATTCTTTTATGGTAGAATGCCGATGTCTGTGGAGATTATGACAGAATATGTTGCTTGTAAATCATTAGCTCGTTCTAATTTGACTCAGTGGAATTATGTTTTTAAGGATGTAACGAGACAACAAAGATTTTTTCCTTTGTTTGAACCTTTTTGGGAAATCTTTGGAAGGCTTATAGCTCCCATGATGATGGAGCAACGAACTTCTATTTTACCAATTCTTTTGGGGCAATCTTATGTTCAATATTTGTTCTTTTTAGAGCAATTTCAAAATTCGAGTAGTGTCCCTAATGAAGAAGATATTTTATATGTGCATCAATTGGTTGGTGAAATGAAAGATCATTTTAAGAATTATCAATGTAATTATGAGAGTATTGTAGAGCAATATATCGATTCTTTGAAACGTCAAGGTAAAAAAGTTCGAGTGTTACGTCCTAGTATGGAGCGGTTAAAAGAAGAAGAACAACATATACAATTATTTCAAACACATATGCTTATGCTGTGATATAATATTAGGTAAGTAGGTGATTTTATGAGTATTTTAATGTGGATTTTGGTGGGTATTCTTTTTGTAGGAATTGTGATTTATGCTATTGTTTCTGTAAATATTGGTGAGAAAAAGGGACAGAATAGTGATGCGAAAAATGAAATTTGTGAATTAGTAAAAGATGCGATGGGACAAAGTGAAAGCATAGGGCTTTATGGTTATTTTAAAGAACAACATAGTGAACATGGCTTTTCTTATTCTTCTACTAGTGTTCATATGGAATATTATATTGTAGGGTTTCAGCCAGGTAGCATGTCTTTGTTTCTTTCTTCTATTGATTTTTCTGAAGGTCATGTGATTGCTTCTAATTTTGTGGAGTATACAAAAGAGAATTTAGGAAGGGTAACCAAGTTCGGGACTTATTTTTGTTTATATGATAAGAGTGACGAAAAGATTTTTGAAGTGTATGTGGATCCTCTTAATACAAAGATGGGTATAGAATGTCCTGTTAATGTGACACAACGTGAAGAATGTGCGCAATTTAAAGAGTTTTTGAAAGAATTTGCGAATGATATTAATGATGCAAATGATGTACCTCTAAAGTTAAGAAAATGGGGAAAGTAGTGATGCTTTTCTCTTTTTATTTTGCATTTATTTGACAAATTCTTTTTGCGAAAAGATTTATTACATGTTATACTTTTTAAGGTGAATGTTATGACAAAATATGATGAGTCATCAATTAAAATCTTAGAAGGGTTAGAAGCAGTACGAAAAAGACCAGGTATGTATATTGGTTCTACGGATAAACGAGGAATGCATCATTTGGTATGGGAAATCGTTGATAATGCGATGGATGAAGTAATTAATGGTTATGGAAATCTTATTAAGATAACATTGCATAAAGATGGAAGTATTACCATATCGGATAATGGACGAGGAGTTCCGATAGGAATGCATGCTAGTGGTAAAAGTACGCCAGAAGTAATTTATACTATTTTGCATGCTGGTGGTAAATTTGAAGAAGGCGGATATAAGGTAAGTGGAGGACTTCATGGCGTTGGAGCGAGTGTTGTTAATGCTTTATCTTCATGGATGGATGTTGTCATTTATAAAGAAGGAAAAATTTGTAATATTCGTTTTAAAGATGGAGGGCATGTTGATAGTCCTTTGAAAGTTATTGGAGAAACGAAAAAAACAGGAACGATTGTAACGTTTTTACCAAATCCAGAGATTTTTAAGAATTGTAGTTTTTCTTATACAACAATATGTGAAAGAATGCAAGAAAGTGCTTTTTTACTTTCTGGTGTTACGATAGAAATTGTCGATGAAGAAGATAAAAAGGAAGCTAAATTTCATTATGAAAATGGACTTGTTAATTTTGTAGAGTATATTAATGAAGGAAAGAAGACTCTTCATAATGTGATACATTTTGATGGAGTGAAAAATGGCGTTGAAGTCGAAATTGCGATGCAATATACAGAGTCTTATAATGAAAATATTGAATCATTTGTTAATAATGTTAAAACAGGTGATGGTGGAACACATGAAGTTGGATTTAAAACTGGTATTACGAAAGCGTTTAATGATTATGCGAAAAGTAATGGAATTTTAAAGAAGGATCAAAGTTTGGATGGAAGTGATGTTCGAGAGGGACTTTCGGCGGTTATTTCTTTAAAGATTCCAGAAGCTTTGTTACAATTTGAGGGGCAAACAAAAGGGAAACTTGGAACCCCAGAAGCTCGTAGTATTACAGAAAGTATTACTTATGAAAATTTAAAATTCTTTTTGGAGGAAAATAAGGAAGCGGCCCTAACTGTTTTAAATAAAGCGGTACAGAGTAAACAAGCTCGTGAGGCAGCTAGAAAAGCTCGTGAGCAGGTTCGTAAAGGGAATGGTAAGAATAGTAAAGAGAGAGTTTTGAGTGAAAAGCTTGCGAAAGCAACAGGTAAGAATTATATGAAAAATGAACTCTTTTTGGTCGAAGGTGATAGTGCAGGAGGTTCTGCAAAACTTTATCGTAATCGTGAGACGCAAGCGATTTTGCCACTTCGTGGTAAAGTTTTAAACTGTGAGAAAGCAAGTCAAAATGATATTTCATCCAATGCAGAGCTTAAACAAATTGAGTATGCCATTGGAGCAGGCCTTGGAGCAGAGTTTGATCCACGGGATTCTAATTATGGTAAGGTAATTATTATGACGGATGCCGATGTCGATGGAAGTCACATTCAAATACTACTTATTACATTTTTTTACCGATTTATGCGTCCTTTGATTGAAGAGGGAATGCTTTATATTGCAACACCCCCTTTGTATTCGATTAGCAATAGTAAAGAAACCATTTATATTGCTGATGATGAGGAGTTAGAGGAACATAAAAAGAAGATGCGAGGAAATTATAAAATTCAACGTTTTAAAGGTTTGGGTGAAATGAATGCTGAGGAGCTTTTTAAAACAACGATGGATCCTCATAATCGAAGACTTATGAGAGTAAATCTTACGGATGCAGCACTCGCTGAGAAAAGAATCCATGTTTTGATGGGAGACCATGTAGAACCAAGAAAAGAGTGGATTAATGAAAATGTCGATTTTACTTTAGAAGATGATTTTAGGAAATAGTTTGATTTAGGTTATAGATAGTGCTTGAGCTTTGTGAATATTTATAGTACAATGTATTTGCAAAGAAAAGTTGCATAAAATAAAAGAGGAACATTCAATTTTTGCCGGTTGAGTGTTACCTTGAAAAGTTGGTATCACCTAAATCTAGCTAGAGTTAGGTGATTTTCTTTTATCTAAAGATTACAAATAGTAAAGGCTATTAATAAAAGGATAATGATAATCAAAGAAAAAATTAAGAAATCTTTGTTTGGTAAGCAAACTTTTTCGTATAAAAATAAAAAATGAGGGATGAAATATGGCAAAGAAAAAAGAAGAAGCAACGATAATTGAAAAAATATTTGATTATAGTTTAGAAGAAATTATGGGTACTGGGTTTGGAAGGTATGCAAAAGAAATTATTCAAGAGCGAGCACTTCCTGATGTGCGAGATGGTTTAAAACCAGTGCAACGACGTATTTTGTATGGAATGTATGCTTCTCATTTTACTTATGATAAGCCATATCGAAAAAGTGCAAGAGCTGTTGGAGATATCATGGGAAAATATCATCCTCATGGAGATTCTTCAATTTATGATGCATTAATACGAATGAGTCAGCCTTGGAAGATGCGAGAACTTTTCATTGATATTCATGGAAATAATGGTAGTATTGATGGGGATGGACCTGCTGCTATGCGTTATACGGAAGCAAGATTATCTAAGTTTGCAGAAGTTATGCTTGCTTCGATTAATAAAAATACTGTTGAAATGACTTATAATTTTGATGATACTGAGCTTGAACCTACGGTGTTGCCAGCAGGTTTTCCAAATTTGTTAGTCAATGGTTCTACTGGTATTAGTGCTGGGTATGCCACAAATATTCCACCTCATAATTTAACTGAGGTGATTGATGCAACGATTAAAAGAATTGAATCTCCTAATTGTAAATTAGAAACGATTATGGAAGTTTTAAAGGGGCCAGATTATCCAACTTATGGCGTATTAGAAGGCAAGAATGGTTTAATTGATGCTTATCGTACTGGAAAAGGTAAGGTTGTATTAAAAGCAAAAACGGAGATTGTAAAATCTGGTAATCATGAACAAATTATTGTACATTCGATTCCTTATGAAGTAATTAAAGAACAATTAATTAAGAAGATAACTGATATAAAAATTGATAAAAAGGTTGAAGGAATTAATGATGTCATTGATGAAAGTGATCATGAAAACTTAGCAAGAATTGTGATTGATTTAAAGAGTGGTGCTAATTCTCAGTTAGTTTTAAATTATTTACTTAAGAATACAGAGTTACAGATTAATTATAATTTTAATATGGTAGCAATTGTGAATCGGCGTCCAAAATTAGTAGGAATTTTAGATATTTTAGATGCCTTTATTGGGCATCAAAAAGAAGTGGTTACTAGAAGAACAAAATTTGATTTAGATCATGCAAAGATGCGTTATCATATTTTAGAAGGCTTATTAAAGGCGATTAGTATTTTAGATGAAGTAATTCGTGTGATTCGTGCTAGTAAAAATAAGAGTGATGCCATTGATAATTTAGTTAAAGAGTTTGATTTTACTTTTGAACAAGCCAAAGCTATTGTCGAATTACAACTTTATCGTTTAACGAACACTGATATTGTAGATATTGAAGAAGAAATGAAAAATTTAGAAAAAAATATGTATTTGTGGAATCAAATTTTAAATAATGAAGAAGCATTGAAACATGTGATGAAGACAGAATTAAAAATTATTAAGAAAGAGTATGGCAATCCTAGAAGAACTGAAATTCGTGATGAAATTACTGAAATTAAGCTTGATATGAAGAGTATGATTCCTAAGGAAAATGTTGTGGTTGTTGTTACAAATGAGGGATATATTAAACGAGTAAGTTTAAAGAGTTATGCTTCTAGTAATGGAGAAGAAACGACATTAAAACCTGGAGATTATGTGACAGGGTTGTATCAAACAAATACTCTTCAAACGTTGTTAATTTTTACGAATTTAGGAAATTATCTGTTTGTTCCGATTCATAAAATACCAGAAGCAAAATGGAAAGAACTTGGAAAACATGTGAACAGTATTGTAATGCTTTCAACAGGTGAAAAGGTAATTGGAAGTTTCTTATTTGATTCGAAGAAAAAAATTGTTAGTGTTTCTAAAAATGGTATGATTAAAAGAACTTTGATGAGTGAATATGAAGTAAGTCGTACTTCAAAAGCGATGATATCAATGAAACTTAAAGAAAATGATGAAGTAGTATCTGTTTTCTTGGAAGAAGATCATTTAATGATCGTATCACAGCTTGGTTATTATGTTCAATTTAAGCCGAGTGAAGTTCCTTTGGTAGGAGTACGTGGAAGTGGTGTTAAAGGAATCAATTTAAAAGAGGATTATGTTTCTTGTGCATTTGGATATTCTAATGTAGATTATTTAGATGTTATTACAAGTCAAAAGACTGCAAAGCGGATTAAGATTGATGATATTTTAGAAACAGGTCGTGCTAAGCGTGGAAATACTTTAATGAAAAAGGTAAAATCAGTTGATTATCAAATTTTAAATGTAATACCTATGAATGCAAGAGATACTTTGATTTTGAAATCGGATAGTGAATTTCGAGAAATTAAAAATAGTGAAATTGCGATCATGGATATAGCAAGTACTGGTTCTAATATTTCTAAGTATCCGATTGATGCAGCATTTCTTAAAATATCCTTATCAAATGATGAAGAGGAAGAGAATGCCTCTAATGATACAGTAGTTACAAAAGAGATGACAATTGAAGATTTTATTGAAGATTTTAAACTCTAGACATAAAAGTCACTTATTACGATAAAATGTAATAGGTGATTTTTTATGAATAAAAAGGAAGCATTTAAAGCATTTGCTAGTCTTCATCCTGAATTAATTTCTTATGTTAAGAATGGAAGTATGTCTTGGCAAAAGTTTTATGAAATTTATGATATATATGGAGAACAAGAGGAGGCTTGGAAAGATTATTTTTCTAGTGGTGCTAGTGCTAGTTCTTCTTTTGATGGAATAGCTAGTAAATTTAAAAATATTGATATGAATTCTATTCAAGAGCATATTAAAACGGCACAAAAAGCTTTAAATTTAGTACAAGAATTAACTGGTAAAGGAGCTGACAATCTTAGTAATATTGCAAAAGGTCCTGTTGTTCCAAGACCTATTAATAAATTTTTTGAGGATTAGATTATGCAATTAGAGACACAAATGAAATTAAAACAAGAAAAAAATATGGTTCAGTATTTAAAAGAACATTCTTATTGGATTAAAGAATTAAATCGAGATCCTTTAAAATATTCTGCTTTTCAAGAAGCTATGAAAGACTTTTATCATTTGCGAACAACTGATAAAATTAGTGATGCGATTGATAATATTGACTTAATTAGTAGTTTTTTAGGAGCTTTTAAGTCTTGAGTATCTTAGAACTTTGTATCTTTATTTTTTTATAATGCTAGTAAACCAAAAAAGAAAGAAAAGTTAAAATAAATTTATAAAGAAGCAAATATTATGCTTCTTTTTTGTGTTATAGTTTTGTAAAATTTCATTC
>CAJUGF010000014.1 GCA_910585915.1 uncultured Bacilli bacterium
AATTTTTGGCAATACTAACATCATATTTATATATTAATCCATCAGGAGAATTTTTCCAATTCGTAAGCCCCATATGTTCTTTTTCTGAATTTGCTCTTTCATAGATTAGCTCTGCTGCGGTATGCCCAGAGATGGCGAAATGGAGTTTATTTTGCACAATTTTGAAAAATGTATAAGCACTCTCAGATTTCGGATTATAATCAGATGATGTTGCAATAAATAAATCAGTAATTTTTTGATATGACATTCTTTCGCTTACTCTGATTGTTTTAATTCTTTCAAGTAATTCATCAAAGTATTTCATATCATATTTATTACCTTTGATAAATCTTTCATCATTTAAAGCAAAACCTTTTGTCATATATTCCTTTAATATTTTTGTTGCCCATATTCTAAATTCAGTAGCTTTTTTAGAATTAATTCGATATCCCACAGCAATAATAGCATCAAGACTATAAATATTAATTTCTGTTGTTTGCGTTTTTCCTTCTATTGCACCATGCATGGTGGTATTTTCCATTTTGGAAACAACCATATTTTCTTCTAATTCTTTTTCTTCAAATATATTTTTTAAATGTTTAGAAATTGCTGGTACACCAACTTCAAATACTTTTGCCATCCCTTTTTGTGATAACCACAATGTTTCATCTTTATATATTGCATCAACAATAATATTACCATCTTTGTTTTTATATATTAGCAGGCTATTTTTCTCTTCTAAATCGTTCATTTTTTCACCTCTTTTTCCTTAGTTTTAATTAAATGTGTAAAAACTTTTTTGAATAAACCCTTATTTTATAAGGATTTGACTATGGTTGTCTTTATATCCCCACACCCCAGTTTATATTTGTCGAATTTTGTCGATTATTATTGTACATTTTTAGATTCCTTGCTAATTTGTTTCTTTTTTTATTTAATAATTGATATACTTTATTCATTCTCTTAATCTACATTACCTATTTTTCCAAATGGAAAAATGATAAAACTTGTTTTCCCTTCAATGTTTTCTTTTTTTATTGGGCCAATTTTTCTACTGTCCAGCGATACTAAACGATTATCTCCCATTAGAAAGTATTCATTTTCTTTTAATGTAACTTTAGCAAAGTCATCTGTTTTTCCAAATGCATATTGGTCTTCTTTCATTTCATCGTTTATATATATTTTTCCGTCTTTACATTCAATTGTTTCTCCAGGAAACGCATATACTCGTTTGATTAATGTATCATTACTAGTTTTTGCGACTACAATGTCATATCTTTCAATTTCGCCGATTTTCCATAGGAGCATGATTTCATCACCCTCTAAAGTATTATACATACTGGTTCCATGAACTTTAATTGGAGTCACTAAGAATGTTCTTATTAAGATTACTACTAATAGAATAATTATATAAGGATAGATTTCTTTTATTAATTTCACTTTTACACCTTCTTTATTAATTATAACTTATTTCTTTCATAAAAGTAAAAAAATCAGGAATGACTTCCCAATTTTTATTTTGATGATACATTGCGTTCTTTTACTTTGTATTCTTTTCTCATACCTTTGATGAAGTTTAGTTTTGCACGACGTACCATACCATTTTTCACTACTGTAATCTTGTCAATTGCTGGAGAATTTACTGGAAATACTCTAGTAACTCCAATTCCTCCACTTTTTTTACGAACCGTAAAGGTTTCTGAAATACTTCCACCTTTTTTGGCTACTACTAATCCTTCAAAAGCTTGGATTCTTTCTTTCTTTCCTTCTTTTACCCAAACGTCTACACGTACAGTGTCTCCTACACGGAACTCTGGAACATCTGGTCTTATGTGCTTTTTGTTAATTTTGTCTACGAGATTTGTCAATTCAATCATTTCCTTTCTATTTTTTATCTTTTAATCTTAAAAGTTTTTTCAGCGGATTAAAAATATCAAAAGCTTTTATAGTATATCACAAGATCTTTTTCTTTGACAAGTTATACTTTTCAATTTTATGTGAATCTCATTTATTTTATCTACTTTTTCCTCTTTCTTCTTCTATTTCATTCGAAATCATCATCGCATGAAGCATTTGGTTAGTACGAATTTCTAATAGTTTATTTTGAATTTTTCCTTCTACCAAAGCAAGTTTTTTCATGAGCTTTTCCATTTCTTTTCTTTTTAAATCTTTTGCCATTTTTCTCTCTATCATATCTCTTAACTTTGTTATTTCATTTAATGCAATGGCACAATCAGATGGCGTACTATTACCATTTTCTGTAATATCAATCATAATGGCTACTAATTTACGAAAATGGCGATCAAATTGTTTTATAATTAATTCTTGTTTTAAGTCTTCTTCAATGATAATTAAATCTTTAATTTCAACAAAAGAAGCATGTTTTTTTAATTTTGGTTTCATATGATAACCTTCTAAGGGAACTATTAAATTCATGGCTTTTTTCTTTCTTCTTTCTTTTTTTAATTGATAATCAAGCATTCTTATTCCCCCTTAAAAGATCGCTTCTTTTTTCTTTTGTCTTTACTTCTCTCATTTTATTTCTCCAAGCATCAATTTTAGCATGATCTCCACTTAGTAATACTTCTGGAACTTTTAATCCACGAAAATCACTTGGTTTAGTATATGTTGGGTAATCCAGTAGATTATCTTGATATGATTCCATAATATAAGAGTTCTCTTTAATAACTCCATCTAATAGTCTTACAACACTATCTGTAACTACCATCGCTGGAATTTCTCCACCTGTTAAAACATAATTGCCAATGGATATTTCTTCGTCAACAAATTCTCTAATCCGTTCATCAAAGCCTTCATAATGACCACACACTAGAATTAGATGCTTCTCATTTCTTAAAGCAAAGGCCTTTTTTTGACTATATGGTTTTCCTTGAGGACACATTAAAATTACTCTGGTATTTTCTGTTCTTGTTTTTTCTATTGCTTTCACTAATGGTTCACATCTTAAAACCATCCCACCACCACCACCATATGGAGTATCATCCACTTGATGATTGCTTAACTCAGAAAAATCACGAAAATTAATGGTATTGATTTCCACTATTTTTTTTTCTATTGCTCGATGAATGATGGATTCTTGCAAAAATCCTTGAAACATGTTTGGAAATAATGTTAGAATGTCTATTTTCATAGTATCAACCCTTTAGCATTTTCTGTATAGACGATTTTTAATTGTAAGTCTACTTTTTTTATAAAATTCTCATTTTTAGGAATGTAAAACTTTTTTGTTTCTCCTTTTATTTCTAATAAAATACTAGCTTTATTATACACAAAGTCGACAATTTTTCCAATCTTTTTTCCTTCTTCAACTACATTGTATCCTAATATGTCTGTTAGTAAATATTCCTCCGCTTTTAAATTTAAATCTTTTCTTTTGATAAATACTTTTTTCCCTTTGTCTTGAAGAACTTCGTTTATATTTGAAACATTTTCATAACAAATCATTTCAAAATTTTTGTGGTGACGATAAGAATTTATTATTTCCTTTCTTTTTTCATTTCCAATATAGATTTCAAATCCTGCGCGAAATATTACACTTTTTTTTTCGAAATTACTTAGTATTCTTAGTTCACCTTTTATGCCATGAGTATTCACTATTTTTCCAATTTCAATCCATTCATTCATATTCATTCGCTCGACTTTCTTGCATTTCATAAAAAATAATACTTGCTGCAACGCCTACATTTAAGCTTTCACAATATTGATTTATGGGAATATGCAATATTTTTCTACATTCTTTTTGCCAGAGAGGATTCATTCCTTTTCCTTCATTGCCAATGATGATAGCACTTTTTTCAGAGAACTTTGTGCTCTTTAGTGTTTGTCCTTGTGCAACATCTGTGCCATAAATGTCATATCCTGCATCTTTTAGTTTTGTGCAATAATTTTGAAGATTTCCTCTTATAAAATTTAAATGAAAGATCATTCCTTCACTTGCTCTAATCACTTTATCATTATAAAGGTCCACAGTGTCTTCACTTAGTATTATTGTTTCTATTTGAAAAGCGAAAGCACTTCGAATAATCGTTCCTAAGTTTCCAGGATCTTGAATGTTATCTAATATACATACTTTTCCTACTATTGCCTTTTCTTGCATTTTTTGGCATAAAGCTATGACATTCGTTCCACTTTTTTGATTTGAAATTTTTTTAAGAATTTCTTCTGTGACTTCATAGAATGGAATTCCTTCTAATGCAAAAGATGGATCATTTGAAAGTATTTCTAGAATTATTCCTTTTTCTTTAGCTTCTCTTAGTAGATGATCTCCTTCTATTAAAAAACTGTTTGTTTCATCTCGATATTTTTTTTCTTTTCTTTTTACCCATTCTTTTACTTTTTTATTCTGTAACGATTCTATTTTCATATTAACCTCTTAATCTTTTTCTTGCTTCTTTATATTTTGGATAATATTCTTCTACATGCTTCCAAAAGTTTGGACTATGATTTGGTTCATAAAAATGGCATAATTCATGAATGATGACATAATCTATCAAATCTAGCTCTTTTTTTAATAATTCTGTATTTAAGGTGATGGTTTGACTTCCATAGTTATTTACTCCCCATCTTGTTTTCATTTGCCGCATTTTCAATGAAAAAGCTGGTATGTTTTGAAAACAGGGAAGGATTCTTTCCAATTCTGCTTCAAAGATACGACGGCATTCTTGTAAATAAAATTTTTCCAGTGTTTTTTCATCTTTTACTCTAATAGCATCTTGTGTGAAGATTGGAAGTTTTGTTAGCCCATCAAATATTTTGTTATATGGTTTTCCCAAATAATAAAAATATTGTTCTTTGTTAACTTCTTGAATTTTTTTAAAATGCATTTTTTCTAATGTTTTTTGATTCTTTTGAATGATATGAACTATTTCTTTTTCTTTTACAAAAGGACTACAAGTTATGATTAAAGTTTTTTCATCCTGAAACCTCATATAAAGGTTTTTATTTTTTTTATGTATAATTTCAATCTTTAGCATTTTTCCATTTAAACTGAAATCCATTTCAATCACCATCTAAATCGATTTTATCATAAATTGTGCTTTTTCTAAAGTATTGCTTTGACTCTATTTTTTATAAATATTGTCTTTAATTTTTTTACATAATATTAAGTTATGACCTTTTTTCTTAATGCTTTTGCGACTTATATTTGCTTTTTATTTCTTTTTGCTCTTTTGTCATCTTTTTAGAATTCTTTTCTTTTAATAAATCTCTAATTTCTTCTAATAATAAGATTTCTTCTTTTTTTGATGACGCCTCCTTTTTTTCTTCATCTTTTTTTCCAATCTTAATAATTTTATTTATTAATTTTATCATAATGAAAATGCAAAAAGCGATGATCAAGAAATCAATCACATTTTGTAAGAACATACCATAATTTATGTTGGCGTCTTTTACTTTTAACGTCAGAGAGCTAAAATCTATTCCTCCTAAAAAAATTCCCAGTATGGGTGTTAAAATATTATTTACTAAAGATGTAACAATATTGCCAAATGCACCTCCAACTATTACACCAACAGCTAAGTCCATGACATTTCCTCTTTTGATAAATTCTTTAAATTCTTTTAACATAATTTTTTCTTCCTAATCTATCTTTCCTTTTTCTTATAGTATACCTAAAATTTCTTTTAAAACAAGAAAAAGCACTCATTGTGCTTAAAAACCATGGCCTCCGCCACCGCCGCCACCAAAGCCAGCGCCGCCAGAGAATCCTCCGCCAAAACCGCTTCCGCTACTGTTTCTTGAATTGGCATTGACACTTGTTGCTGCAATACTACTTTTGTATGAATTGTTTACACAATTATTTACAACATTATAAAGATGAAAATTATAAATTGGATCGTAATTCGTATAAACCATTGTACCTTCTAAATTTTCTAATTCCTTTATTTTGATGTTCATACTTTTTTCCACTTTTGATGCAAGGCCAAAAACGCAAGCATAAACCAAATATTTTTCCCATAAAACAATTTCTGGTAATTCTTTTGTTTTAAAATTGCCAAAATCATTCAAAAAATTTTTAAAGGCTTTCCATCTAAGATAATCTTCGTTTCCCTTTCTGGTACGTTTTTTTATAATGATTGTATAGAATAAAAAGATAATTCCTGCAGGAATCAGAAAGAAGCATGGAAGATAATCGATTTGGTAATACATTACTACTAAAAAAATTAATATAGATATTAGTAATTGTAAAATACCAGTTACCACTGGGATGCCGTTGCTTTCAAAAAAATTTTCTCTTTCAGCATCTTTGATTACACAGTTTTTCCACTCATTATAGCTTTTTGTAAATTTTTCACATGTTTTTGTAGATTTAGCATACTTTTCTAAATCTGTAGTAGTAAAAGTATTTTCTTTTCCTACTCGTTCAAAAAGAAAGTCTATTAATACTTGTTCTGTATCACTTACACCCACATTATTATTTAAATTAAAGCGATATTTTGGCTTTTTTTCTGAACTCTCTAATAGTTCAACTTCAATATTTTTTTTCAATATTAAGTTCATAATGGATGCACTCATCGCATTTGGCGTGATCGTTTTATTCATTAAGAAGTCAATTACTTCAACATTATATTCACCAGTGAATTCACGATAGTATTGAGCATCAAAATTGCTTTTGTATTCTTTGTCAAATTTCCAATAAATCCAGATCCATAAGCCGATTATTACAAAATAGTAAATATTGGTTAGACCTTTGATGAAACGACTGATTAATCTAATTAATTCGCGTTGTTTGTTTATTTCTTCTGCTCGAATAGTTTCTATTTCTAATATACTTTCCAAGGCCTTCTCTTCTGAATTACGAAGCATTGTTTGATCTTTTATCAATTTCTTATCAAAAGTTGTTCGAATATCAATCACAGTATTTTTGTCTAACGATTTGATTTGGGCAAGTATTGTTTGATTATTAAGTTTATCAATTTCTCCAGTGATATCGCCATGTGCCCAGAATCTAAAATTCTCTGAATTATCATATTCTGGTAAGCGAACTTTAATTTGTAAATTATAAATTTTATCTGTAAAATTATTACCAATAAAATTCCAATATAATTCTGCAATATCTTCATGAATTACTACTGCATCTTTTACTGTGTAAGATATTAAAAAAGCTACACTTTCTCCTTCTGCACTTTGGTACATTTTATAACTTAATATATTATCTGTATTACGATAAATATAATTTCCATTTTGGGCTATTTTTTCATTGCTTACTTCTTTTAATGATGTAAATACTTCATTAAATGTGCTAAAGTCTATCGTTGAATCATCAACTTTTTTGGTAGCTATTTTAACATTGGTGATACCACTTGCATTATAAATTGCGCTGTTAGAAAAATTGATACTGCCTGGTGTATAATCTTTTAATTTTGGATTTTGGTATTGTAGTTCTCTAACATACCCATTAAATTCCCCATTTAAGACGATTAATTCTTTGACTTCCATTGATCCGTTTTCTAAAATTTTCGCATCAATTAGAAAGTCAGTTATATCGTAGTTCACTGATGCAGCAGATACCCTAAATGGCATTAATAATATAAAAAATAAAAAATATATTTTTTTCATAGCAATCCCCTTAAAAAATATAAGCTTACTTTTGTAAGCTTAAAACTCTACTTTGACATTTTCTCTTTCTTCTTTTTTGGCTTCAAAAAAAGATTCTGTCTTAAAATGAAATAATCCTGCAATTAAGTTACTTGGAAACATTTCAATTTTGTTATTATACTTTAATACAGTATCATTATAAAACTGTCTTGATGCTGCAATTTTATTTTCTGCGTCTTTTAAGTTTTCTTGCAAATCCATGAAATTTTGGTTTGCTTTTAATTCAGGATAATTCTCTGATAAAGCAAATAATTTTGTAATTGCTCCTGTTAGCTCATTATTTGCACTTATTTCTTCCTCTTTTGTTGATGCACTTAAATATGTGTTGCGGGCTTTAATGACATCTTCTAAAGTTTCCTTTTCATGTTTTGCATAACCTTTGACTGTATTTACTACATTTGGGATTAAATCAAATCTTCTTTTTAATTGAACATCTATTTGTGCCCACTGGTCTTTTACTCGGTTTCTCAATTTTACTAAATTATTATAAGTTGAAATTATATATAATATTAATAAAACCCCTACAGTTAGTATAATCCACCACATATCTTGTTCCTCCTTTATACCATTATATTATCATAATTCTCTTTTTACTTCTAGTTTTTTCTTACTTCGATGACTGGTCTTAGTGTTAAAGTATTTTCATTAGTATAAGATACTCCATTTAGCGAAAATAAATTGCTTTTCCCATTGGTTCTGGATGACAATGTTAAGGTCCAGGAATTACTTCCACTATTAATCCAGGCATCTTTTCTTATTGCTTCATTATTGGTTGCTAAACGTATGTAAGATTGATGATTTTTTGTTCCATCGGAAAAAGTCATACGAATTAATGTGTCTTTTTTGCAAATTCTGTCTTTTAATGTTTCATCATATTGATATCGACAGATTTGTTGTAAGTATACATTTTGTTCAAACCATCTTTCTAGGACCATTTTGGCGATACTATTATTCCATGTATAATAATTATATGAAGTAGTATTTTCATAAAAACAATAGGCTGAATTATACCCATTTAAACACATTTTAACTCGACATTCTGAGTTATTACAAGTTCCTGCGAAATATGTTGCATTACTTGCATTTGTTCCAAGAGCTGATGTTATTTCTTCTTGTGAGAGTGATCTTTTTAAAATCAAAACTACCGAATTTCCCTTATCTTCTATGACTTGCCATGTTTCATCTGCAAAACTAATTTCTTCACTTATTACATAGGTACGATTTTCCAAAGTGGTAGTAATAAATTCTTCTTTGTTTAGCTGCTCTTGTAAGTCATCTTTAAACACTTTTAATAGTTGACGATTTTGAGTGCTTTTGGTTGCTGAGGCAAGCATGATCATTAAAAAAAGTAAAAAGAAGGAATAAATTAAAGAAACTGCGATAAAGCCATTTTTCTTTTTCATTTTATCCCTCCTATTCTTCTTCATTATATTATTTCTCTTTGTTTTCTTCAAGTAATTTACTCACAAATATTATTACTTGTTAATCTTCTAATAGAAGAACCAATTGCTCTACCAACCTCCATTAGTGCGTCAATGGCTCTGGAAATGGCATTCAGCAATGTGGCATTTAACAAATCTCCTCCTCCATAAATCTCTATTAAATCTTTTGGTCTCATTTTATTCATTACATCTTAGCGGTCTTGTGTAACCATCTAGTATTCCTGCAATGATTGTCCCAATGGCAAGAATGCCAATTATGATGATCCCTGTAGCACTTCCTCCTCTAATATTTTCTAATTCATCTTTGTTTAATTTATTCATTTAACCTCCTTGCATAATTATTTTTTTGACTTTTTCTATAACTTTTTCTTTTTTGTCAAGTAGTTGAATTTGGAGTATTTGATTATCAATAAATTCTTTTGGAGACATTACTTCTAAGATTTGATAATTTTGCAATGATGACTGATCTATTTTGATTTCACTCATATTTTGAATTTGAAAGTCTATTTCTATATTATTTATCTTTATTTTTTCGATGTCATTTAGTTTTTCTAATTCATTATATTGCCAGTATATTTCTAAGTTATTGCTTGCTTTTTTATAAATTGCAAACGTTTTATAAGATAAATTCACCTTAATTAAACAGCTGCTCCACAACATTATAAAAAAGAAAAGAACAATCCAAAATTGAAAAGATGTCGTTTTTTCCTTTTGCATTAAAAAGCTAATTTTATTATGCGTTATATACTCGTTCATTTGTTCCCTCAATTTTCATTGTATAGTCAAACAATTTTTTATGATTTTTGTGACTAATATAAATTATTGTTTTGTCTTTCAAAAAGTTTCTCATGTTTTTTATGATGTCCTGTTCTAATTTTTCTTCTACTTCACTTAATGATTCATCTAACAAAAAAATATCAGCATTACTCATTAATGTTCGAGCTAAAATAATACGTTGTTTTTCTCCTCCTGATAGATTCTCTTCATAGTTTGAGAGCATAGTTTCAAAACGTAACGGCTTCTTATCGATTATTTCATTAATATGACATATTTCACAAACTGATAGAAATTTCCCCCAATTCATTGCACGATGCATGATAATGTTTTCTATTATTGTGCCTTTAATTAAATTGCTATTTTGTGGCAAATAAACAATATGTTCACGAAGTGTCTTTATATCATAATCATCAATATTAATTTTTCCTATCTTTATCGTTCCATAAGATTGTTTTAACACTCTTATCATAATATTACATAAAGTTGATTTACCGCTTCCACTACTTCCTAATAATTGAATATGGGCAGACTTTGGTATCTTTAACTTGATATCTTTTAAGATATAATTATATTGATTGTACGTAAAGGTGATATTGTCCAATTCAATATCTCCATTTTGAAACTCTTGCAGTTTATTTGTTTCTTTTTCTGTTTCGATGTTTAAAAAATCATTGCTTTTCTTTAGTATATGTTTTAGATGTCTAAGTTTAGGTAACAGGTTTATCATATTTTCAATGGCATGAAGCAAATAATTTCCTATGGTTTCAATCAGAAAAAAATCTATTAATTTTATTTTTTCTTTTTCTATACAAATAATTCCTATTGTAATTAAAATAAAGTTTATAATTTCTTTCATCCATAATTGGCAAGTATTGTAGTATTTATAAAAGTCATCTTTTTCTTTTTTCTGTATTAAAAAAGAAATATAATTTTTTTCTATTTGTTCTTGTTCTCTATTTTCTAAATTTAAATACATGTATGTCTCTCTGTTTTCTAAGGAATTTAACAATTGCATTGAAAAGAGATTTTGATTTTCTATGTTTTGATGTTCATATTCATCACTTTTCTTTTGAAAAAGCAATTGAAAAAGAAAATATATTATAGAAATAATTCCATAAACAAAACAAAATGTTTCATTTAAAGGATAAAGCATACTAAAGCAAATTATTATGGTAATAACGTATAAAACTCCATTTTTTATCACTTCTGTATAAAAATACTTCAAATCCAATTGTTCCCAAACTCTTGTTAAATAGTCTCCGAATTCTCTACTTTTAAAAGTATTTAGAGGGATTTTTATTAAATGTTCTAACATACTGGAAAGATGTAATAACTCTAGATTTTTATTTAATTCTTTTTCTTCGTTTTGTAAGGCTTTTATCCCAAGTAAGCGAAACCATAGTAGTATTAAGAAACATATAAAAATAAAGATTTGCTCTGTTCTTTGATTTAAAAATCTTAGTTCAATTTTAAAAAAGAATGAAGATATTATTAGCAGAGTATATATAAATATTTGAATTATTATCACTCTTAAAAAAGATTTTTTATTCTTTCCTAGAAATTGAAAGATCAAATAAATAATGCTTTTTTCTTTTGGACAACAAATAATTTTAGTTTTAGGGGACATTATAATTACTACTTCTGACCAAATCCAGAAAAAATCTGTAAAGGACATTGTCTTTTTTCCTTTACTTGGATCCATTAAAATCACTTTGTCTTCTCTTATTTCGTATAGAACCATATAATGATTTAATCCATTGTTTAATACCACATGAACAATAGCAGGTAATGGAAATAAATTCTTTTTAAAATTTTCTTTTTTTACTTTAGTTCCATATGAATCAAAGCCATATTTTTTTAAGGCTTCTATTATATGAAATGCACTAGTTCCTCTTTTTGTAGTAAAAGTATCTGTACGAATTTTTTCTAATGTAGCATACCCATTATAATATTTTAAAATTGACTGAATACAGCATACTCCACAATCTTTCCGATCTTGTTGTTTTACTATAACTTGTTTTAACATTTTTCTCCCTCATAAGTATTATTCATGATATATGAGAGATTTCCTTTTTTTCTTTTCTATTTTTTTCTTCTTTTTTGTTTTTTCTTATTATCTTCTAATTTTTTGATAATCGCAAATTCTTTCTCGTTGCTTTTTTGTAAGTATGGAAAGGCATTTAAAAGTCTTTTAGGATATTTTTTGATTTTATAAATTCGACGTTTTAAGAGTTGCTCTAACATTCCTGGGATACGAGCTAATTTTTCGTTTTTTAATTCGCTAAACATTATAATTTGATTTCGCAAATTGTATGCAACGATTACTGAATAAATAATATCCATTACAAAAATAATAAATATAATTGCAGAGGTGATCATTAAGGCTTTTGTGTTCATCTGCATTAAAAATTCATTGAAAATTGGATTAGCTAAATAGATAATTGCTAAAGCACCTATCCCAAATAATGAAGAATTTAATAAACAAATCCTTCCATTTACGTTAAAACGATTTTGCGTATAATCCCACCAACGATTATGAAATATTTTTTCTAATAAATAGCTGGTAATGTATTCAATGATTGTGGTAATTATGATTCCAAAAACAAAAACTACTAGTGGATCATTTTTATATCGATCAAGTAATAAAATGAGAAAGATACTTCCTACTCCATAAATGGGAATAATTGGACCACATAAAAAACCTCGATTGGTTATTTTTCTGTCAACGATTATACACATTATCATTTCGGCAATGTATCCAAATAAACTGAATAAAAAAAACTTCATAAATATGTTTGATATGTGATACATAATCTTCTCACCTACTGTTTTCTAATTTATTATAGCACACCAAATTATGTTTCATGTAATAAATTGTTTTTTTTACCATATATTTTACTAAGTTCTATGGAGGGATGATATGATAAATAAACAAGGATTATGGTTTGTAACGCTATTTAGTTTAATTTTAGTATTAAGTATTTATTACGTAACTATGAGTGATGATACTCTATCCTCTATTTTAGAGAATAATAATCAAGTTGATAATAGTCAAGTAGCTAATGTTAATGTTGAGGAGTCTAGTATTTTAGTTGCTTTAAGGGTGAGTGATGAGGAAGCAATGTTAAAAGAGATGAATGATCTTCAAACAATTTTATTAGATGATGCTGCTACATTACAAGAAAAAAATGATGCTTATGATCAACTACTTCTTTTAAATGCTAATAAAGGAAAAGAAGATGAACTTGAGAAAAAAATCAAAGATGAATTTCAATTCAATAGTTTTGTAAAAATTCAAAATGATCAAATTAATATTGTGATTGAATCGAATGAACATAGTATTGAAACGGCGAATAATATTATCCGTTCTATTCAATCAATGTATGACAAAAAAATGTATATTACAGTAAAATTTCAAAAGTAGTCTTTTTTAGGCTTATTCTCTCACATCTATTTTTTTATAACATAAAATATTATGGAACTTGTTAATCATCAAGGAAAGTGAGGGAATTTATGAATAAAAAGATACTAACCAATCGAGAGCAAGAAGTTTTTGAACTTTTGGTACTTAATAAATCTACGAAAGAAATTGCTGAATTTTTAGGCATTAGTGAAAAAACCGTAAGAAATCATATATCAAATGCTATGCAAAAACTTGGTGTTAAAGGAAGAGCTCAAGCGGTTGTTGAGTTATTAAAATTAGGTGAAATTACATTATAAAAGTCTTTCGAGACTTTTTTTAGTTCTACTAAATGTACGATTACATATTATTTAATAGGTGGTAATATGTTAAGAAAAAGTGCTATTCGGCGAATTATCGTTGCTTCCCTTGCTCTTTTTATTTTTGGAATTCTTTCATTTTTTCCTAATTCTATTCAATCGGATATTTTGTCTAAAACAACCATTGATGATGCCAATAAAACAGCTCTTTACCTAATTGATCCTCAAAATTATGTTTCACGAACACAGGTTGTTGTTAAAAATCAAAGCACTTTAAATCAAGCTCGCGAAATCATTGAACTGTTGACTATTAATAGTACAAAGTCTCATTATATTCCTAATGGATTTCGTGCTGTTTTACCAGATGGAACTAAGTTAAATGATGTTTCCATCCAAAATGGGGTTTTAAAGCTTGACTTTAATGATGTTTTTTTGAAGATTCCAAAAGATATGGAAGAAAGTGCTATAGAAAGCTTAGTTTTTTCTCTTACTGAAATCGCAGATGTGAAAGGAATTTTAATATATGTTCAAGGAGAGTTGCTTACTACTTTACCTCAAAATAAAATTAAGTTACCTGAGCTCTTAACTAGAGATTATGGGATTAATAAAATATATGATTTAACTAGTTTTCGTAATGTTGTAAAAACTACTACTTACTATGTTAGCAAATATGAAAATACATCTTATTATGTACCAGTTACTCAAATAACTAATGACAGTAAAGAAAAAGTAGAAATTATAATTGAACGACTAAAAAGTTCCCCTACTCATCAAACTAATTTAATGAGTTATTTAAATGCAAATACTGAACTTTTAGATTATGAAATCCTAGAAAATGATATTACCTTAAGTTTTAATTATTATGTATTGGATGATTTTGATAATAAAAAAATATTGGAAGAAGTAGTATATTCAATTTCTCTTTCTCTTCAAGATACTTTGGATTTACAAACTGTACAATTTTTCATCGATGGAGAAAAAATTGATGATTTTACTACATAATCATTTTAGTTTTTTATCATATTAAAGATGGTATATTTGAAAAGTGCTTGAAATCTTGTTCATAATATATTATAATCAGTTTGTTCTAACTGATTTGTTCGCGTAGCTCAGTTGGATAGAGCAATCGCCTTCTAAGCGATCGGTCGAGAGTTCGAATCTCCCCGCGAACACCATCTAAAAAGTAAAACCCTTAAATTAGGGTTTTTTTATTTTCTCTATTTATCTATCATTTAAAAAAATCCCAAATTGGGATTTTTATTATTTTTTTAGAACTTTTTTCTTTATTTCTTTTCTACTTTGCGATACACTGGTTAGAATTCCTAAAGCTCCAATTAAAAATGCTTTTTTAGTTTGAATATTTTTTAAAGTCCAATTGACTTTTTGAGCATCATTTTCTATTTGTTGATGTTCATTGCTTTCTCGTAAATTTATTTGATATTCTTGGTGATCATTTCCTTCAATTATTCCACCATTTTGCATTAAGTTTTCCATTGTAACATACTCTAATGTAATGGTATTTTCTGTATCTTCTAACGTTATTGTACCATCAAAATTTTCTATGACTCCAGAATATTCTTTTCCCACCATTGTTTTCATTCCAATTTCTTCTGGAACAAAATCGGATGCATCCAAGATGCTCTTTGCATCGATCCATCCTGTTTCTGGAGAGGTTAGATGAAATACACATTCCATATTTTCATAATTAGTCATATATTCATTTGAGGTATTGTTAAGCACATTATAGAGATTTTCTCCTTCTATATCCTCAGTTTTCAGTATGCATCCATCTTCAATTACGGAGATTTTTTCTAATTTATAATCTCCTTCAGGACGTAAATCACTTCCAATAACGCCTTTTGAATCTTCTTTTACATATTGATAATCACTCGAAGTATGATATTCTGTTCCTGTCTTAATGTTTATTTTTTGCCCTATTTCAAATTGTGACAATACTCTTTCAGCAGTCTCTTGTGGAGTTTCTAAAATTGGCTCTTTTTTTATTTCTTTTGCTGTATATTCATAGCATTTTGTAGAAATCTCTTCATCAGCTTCGTTATTGGAAACATTGATTCCCATTGAGGCAATAATTGTTCCAGCAAGCGCCATTGGCCATAGGTGCCATTTTTTCTTATGTTTTTTCCTTCGTTTTAATAATGGTTTTCTTTTTGGTTTTAAAACAATAAAGTCATATAATGCTTTTTCTAGTTCATCCCGGCTAATATATTCTCCACAAGGTAATTCAATTCCCTTATTTCCAAGCATCAGAACGCCTTTTTTTATAAAATGTGTTTGATTTGTTCCCTTAATATAAAGCTTGGCTGTATTTTGATTCCTAATATTTTTATTTTGGGTGCCAATTAATAATTCTCCACTGTTTTTTAAATTTTGAATTATCCTTTGTATTGCTTCTTCTGATGTGATTCCTTCTTTGGTATTTCTGGTATATATTTCTTCTCCATTTTCAAAAGTAAAAATTTTTTTAAGCTCCTTTTTTATTTCTTTTAAAGGTAAATATTCTGTATTTTTTAATTGGTGCTCATATATATTTTTACCCAAAAAGATATTACTAGTGCGAATTATTTTTCCATATTTATCATTTATGAAAACCCTTTTATTCGCATTTTTTTCTTCCTCTTCAATAGTTATGGTATAATTAGAAATCAAATCTATACAAAGGTCAATTTCTTTGTATCCCTTTTTTATTCTTTTTTTATAATCTCGTTTCATTTCTGTTTCCTTCCTTCTAGTTTACATAAAAAAAGAACAAATATTTTTTATTCTTCTTCTGTTTTAACATTCAATTTTACTTCGCCCTTATAGTTACCGCAACTTGGACAAGCACGATGTGGTTTTAAATTAGCTCCACATTTTGAACATTTGGTCATTGCACTTACTTCTTTTTTCAAATGAGTACGACGCATTCTTTTTTTTGTCTTACTTGTTCTTCTAAAAGGTACTGCAAATGCTTGAAGATCTAATTTTAACATATTTTCACTCCTTTTCTCTATCAAGTAACTTCTCTAATGGAGAAAGCCTTGGATCCGTAATTTCTGTTTTCTCACTTATGAGTTCCCAACCATCGCCCTTTAATTCTTCTAAATTGCCAGTTGTTTTACTAATAGGAACTTCCAGAACAATATTTTCCCATAAAATCCCCATAATATCAAGTATATTTTTCTTTTTTTCGAAATATTCTTGGATATTATCATTGGTTTCAACAATTTTTTCTTCTATTTCTAATTCGAATGGATAATCCAGGGGTTTCAATGTGCGTGCGTCTGGTAGCTTCATTGTTCCACTTACATTTAGAAATAGTTCATAGTCTTGCTCGTAATTTTTTTTATACTTCCCTTTACTTTTATTTTTTTTAACTCTAAAATGTCAGTATTTTTAAAGTATACTTCGTCAAAGTCGATTACTTCGTCAATGTTTAAACCATTCACTGAAATTTTATTTAAATAGATCGGGTTCATTTTCTCACCGCTTTCATTATAATATAAATATTATCAATTTGCAATTTCTTAAGAATTTCTTTTTTTCTTTTCTTATGATACACTACTTTCATATTTTGAGGTGAAATATATGAAAGCGGTTGGAATTATTTGTGAATATAATCCATTTCACAATGGGCATGTGTACCATATTCAAAAAGCCAAAAAAATGTTTCCTGATTCTACTTTGGTGTTAGTGTTAAATGGTTATTTTTTAGAGCGTGGGGAAATTTCTCTCTTATCGAAACAAGACAAAACACGATTAGCTCTTTTGTATGGAGTTGATTTGATTTTGGAACTTCCTGTTGTTTTCGGAACTCAATCTGCTGATATTTTTGCAAAGTATGCTATTGAAATATTAAATCATTTTAGGGTTACTGATATTGTCTTTGGCAGTGAATCAAATGATATTCAAATGATTATGAATATGGCTAAAAAACAACTAGATTTAGATTATTCGATTCGTGTTCAAGAAATACTCAAAACTGGTGTAAATTATCCTACCGCTTTGTCAAAGGCTTTGGATGGGAATATTATTAATACACCAAATGATCTTTTAGGTATTTCGTATGCGAAAGCTATTTTGACTTCAGAATATCCTATTACACTACATACAATACAAAGAACCAACAACTATCATGACACTACACTTTCTTCTCCTTTTATTAGTGCTAGTAATATACGTCATAAGATTTCTTTACAAGCAGATATTTCTTCGTTTGTTCCAAATGATACATTAGCCTGTATTCGCTCAATTGATGAAAAAAAATTTTGGGAACTTCTCCGTTTTCGTGTTTTAACAGATGCTCGTTTAGATATTTATATGACTGTTGATGAAGGAATCGAACATCGTCTAAAAAAGTTGATTTTAAAAGCTTCCTCTATTGATGAATTTGTTAGTATGATAAAAACAAAGCGTTATACTTATAATAAAATTCATCGAATGTTAATTCATTTACTTCTTGGTTTTACTAAGGAAATGAACGATTCTTTGATTCTTGATTATATTCACGTACTTGGTTTTAATGAACAAGGCCAAAAATATTTAAATTCAATTAGGAAAGATTTAGCACTTCCTTTGAAAAATACAAAGTCAAAAATTTATCAAATGGAAGAAATTGCTGCAACAATTTATGATGTTCTTACAAATTCTCAGGAAAGAAGTTTTGAAACTGAACATAAACCAGTAACTATTATTTCAAATCCTTCTTTTGACAATTTATAATAGTTTTTCTATAATAGGACTTAGAAAGAAGTGAATTATGAAAACAGATTTTGTAGATAGTTATGTTGTTTTTGACACAGAAACAACTGGCTTAAAAGATGAATTTGATAAAATTATAGAGATTGGTGCACTTAAAGTTATAAATAATGAAGTTGTTGATGAATTTAATGTATTAATTAATCCAGAAAGCAAAATACCAGATATTATTACAAATATCACAGGGATTACTGATGATATGGTAAGAAATGAAAAGACAATTTCTGAAGTACTTCCATCTTTTTTGGAATTTATTGGAGACCTTCCACTTATTGCACACAATGCACCATTTGATATTGGTTTTATTAATCGAAACATGTCAAGATGTGGAATGAGTTTGCTACCCAATAAAACAATTGATACAGTAGAGCTTGCACGAATTTATATTCCTCGTGCTTATAATTATAAACTTGAAACATTAAAACATTATTTCAAATTGGAATTTGGTTCTCATCGTAGTGTAGATGACTGTAAAACCACTAATTATATTTATCAAGAATGTAAAAAAAGAGCTATGGAGACAATTTCCTAATGCTCTTTTTTACTTCATTGCTTTTTTTATTTTCTTCTCTCCAAATTACATTTTATTTCACTTTAGCATAAATGTTTTCACAGTTTTTACAAGTAATTTTCATTTCATAATTAAGTACTTTTTTATCTAAAATCGTTATTAAAGGATTTTTATCTTTTGGACAACAATACCTATTTTTTATAATAATTAGTTCATTCTTACATTGTTTACCTATTTTACTATCTTCAAAATCTAATAAAACATTGCCAGTACTTCCACAACAGCACTTATATTTTAATTCTAATCTATCATAAGTTGAATAGCATAAATACCCTATATTCTCATTACATTTATCACAATACATCCAACCGCCATAATTGGTCGCTAATTTTGTATTGTTTAGTTCTTTACTTTTTAATATTCTTGCCATATCTTAATCTCCGTTAAAGTTGAAATTTGTCGTTTTATATATATTTTATATTATAACATAAAGAATATTAGTTAGTAAATGAGTTGGTACTTCCAGCGACAAAAGTTTTTTTGATCATGGCATGTAGTTTTTATTTTTGAATTTTTTGTTTTAAGCGATTTGATTAATTTCATTCTTTGAGATTCGTAAGAGGATTTAAATAGAATTCCCCGTTAAAGTATTCTTTAAAACTATCGCTTGGTGTCCCTTTACAAAAAAAGCAAACAATTTATTTGTTTACTTTTTTTTGATTCTGAATACGTTTTTTGATATATAGTTCTAATAAGTTAATGGTTTCTTCTACTCCTATAACAGATGTATCAATACATAATTCATAGTTCTCTTTTTGACCCCATTTTTGACTGGTGAAATGTTCATAATATTCTTTTCTTTCTTTATCAATTGCTATAATTTTTCTCTTAGCTTCTGATTCGCTAAGATGTTCAAATTCTTTTTTACGACAAAGAATTAAATATAATGCCCAATAAATTATTGTAATGGTTAATATGCTTTTAAAATGCTTACAGAATTTTTTCTCGATTTCTTTGCCAAGTTTTCTATTTGTCCAATTTAACAACAAATAGTTTTTCGTTAATAATACAATTAATATTTCATAATAAAATATGATAGAATTTATAAGTTCTAATACTTCATTCAGTTTAAAATTTACACTTAACATAGCAATTTGCACCACAGAAAGTATGATAAAGGCAAATAAAAAAAAGAATGTATTATTAAATTTTTTTAAATATTTGTCATGTAGTATTTTTAAGCTATCGTAGGCTTCAAGTGAATAGGTATCTTTTTTGTTTTACTCTTTCTCTTTTTATATCGTTTTAAGATTAAGGTAGATGATAAAAAGATTGCTACTATAGGATAGATTATATGAAAGTCTATTATAGAATTATAGAAACATATTAATATGAGTGTTAGAAAAATTCCAGCCCCATAAGATTCCCATCTTTTCTTTTTAAATTCTTTTTTTCAAAATTTTCTGTTTCATTTAATTCTAATTGAAGCTTTTCGATTATTTTTGATTTAATCATAGAATTTTTTTCTGAATATGGAATCTCACAAAAAAATAATTCTACATAACTTATTATTTCGTGTCTTTTATTATTCATGATTTCCCCTATTATTTTTGACAAGTTGGACAATAGTATGTTCCACGACCATTTAAGATTTCTTTGATGATTTTATTGTGGCAAACTTGGCAAAGTTCTCCTTCTTTTCCATGAACATTTAAATGGTTTTGAAATCTTCCTGTTACTCCAAGACTTGAGGTGTAGCTTCGAATGGTAGTTCCACCATCTTCTATTGCTTGTTTAATAATTTTGTTGGCTGCATTTATGATGTCCTCACATTGCTGGATTGTAATTTCTTTTCCTTTTTGATGAGGATTTATTTTGGCTGTAAATAATGTTTCATTGGCATAGATATTACCAAGTCCACTAATAATTGTTTGATCTAATAATAATGTTTTGATTGGTAATGTTTTTTTATGAAGCTTTTCATATAGATATTCTTTGGTTAGCTTTGGATCATTAGGTTCTAATCCTTGTTTTTTGATGGCTTCTATGTTCATTAAATCTTCTTTTTTAGTTAGAATCATACGACCGAATTTTCTTGTGTCATGGTAACGTAAATCAGTGTTATCATCGAATGTTATGATGATGTGTTCATGTTTTTCTTTTGGGTCATTTTTTGATTTCAAAAAATACTTCCCTTCCATTCTTAAGTGACTTAAGAGATAATAATCTTTTAATTCAAATAAGAGCCATTTTCCAATTCGTTTGATATCTGTAAACGTGTTTTCTGGTAATAGTTTTTTTAATGTATCTACGTTTGATCCAATGATTGGTTCATACAAAACTTCAACACTTTTTATTTTTTTCCCTAAAATTTGACGTTTTAATGTGTTTTTTACTGTTTCTACTTCTGGTAATTCTGGCATGTTATCACCTCTTTTTTTATTGATTTATTTTGTTTCATACCAATCAGATCCAAAGTCAGCACTTACTTTTAGAGGTACTTTGAAGTTAACGATATGAGTCATAGTTTCTGTTACAATTTGAGTTACTTTTTCTTTTTCTTCTTTTTGACAATCAAATATTAATTCATCGTGAACTTGTAAAATCATTTTGCTTTGAATGTTTTCTTTTTCAAATTTTTTATAAATTTCTACCATAGCTTTTTTAATGATATCTGCACTGGTTCCTTGAATTGGTGTATTTAGTGCTATTCTTTCTCCTGATTGACGAATCATGTAGTTTCCGTTGTTTAGTTCATCAATGACACGCTTCCTTTTGAATAGTGTTCTTACGGCCCCTTCTTTATAAGCCTCGCTGACTATTTCATCCATATACCTTTTTACACCTGGGTAAAGTTCATAATATTTGTTAATGAATTTGGTGGCTTCTGCTCTTGATATTTCTAAGTTTTCACCAAGGCCAAATCCACTAATACCATACACAATTCCAAATATGACTGCTTTGGCAGTAGAACGCATTGTTTTGGTGACTGCAAGTGTTGGAACATCATAAATATCAGATGCTACTTTGGTATGGATATCTTCATCATTTACAAAGGCCTCAATGAGTTCTTTGGAATCTGAAATATGGGCTAGAATGCGTAACTCAATTTGCGAGTAATCAGCACTAAGAAATTCGTCATTGGTTGGAAGGAAGGCTTTTCTTACTTTTCTTCCTTCTTCATCTCTTGCTGGTATATTTTGAAGGTTTGGTTCAATTGATGAAAGTCTTCCAGTTCTGGTTAAGTTTTGTTTGTATATGGTATGAATTCTACCATCTTCATGAATGTAGTTACCTAATCCTTCTAAATAAGTAGAATTTAATTTGCTTAAGTTTCTGTATTCTAAAATAAGCTCTATGATAGGATGAACTCCAAGTAATTTATGTAATACTTTCACATCTGTTTTATATCCAGTTTGGTTTTTCTTTCCTCCAGGAAGACCTAATTTTTCAAAAAGAATATCTCCTAGTTGTTTTGGACTTCCGATGTTAAACTTTTCTCCTGCTAAATTATAAACATCATTTTCAATAATTTCTAATTTAGCTTTGGTTTCAGCAGCCATTGTTTCTAATACTTTTTTATCTACGAAAACACCTGTTATTTCCATATCAGCTAGGACTCTAATTAGTGGCATTTCAATATTTTTGTATAACTCAAACATATCTTCTCTTTTTAATTCTAGAATGTAATCGTCCCTTTGTTCAAATAAAAATTTACTTTTCATGGTGATGTCATCAATACGAAGATTTTCTTCAAAATCTCCTTTTTTTAATGTGTCATAAAATGAGACATTGTATCCTTTGTCTGTCATCAAGTATGCTATATCATCTTTGACATTGTAATTCATTAGATATGCAAGAATCATTAAATCATCCGTAGCATTTTCCAAGTTAATTCCAAGTTTTTTTAGAGCGACAATATTCTTTTTTAAATCAAAAGTATATAAAATAGTATCTTTTATTATTTCAATTGATTCTTTCAGTAATTCTTTTTTAATATAAAATGTTCCACTTTTGTTAGTAATAGAAGCACCGATGATATTTGATGTATGATAGTTTGTACCGTCGAGCTCAATATAAAGAGCATTGATTTCTTCTTTTGGCAACTCTTCTATTGTTTCAATGATTTTGTATTCATTTTTAATTTCTTCTACTGGTTTATCGTATGTTTTTAATAGAGAATAAAATTCTAATTCTTCAAAAATATGATATAATTCGTCGCTTACTTTTTTTTCATAGCGAATGTCTTCTAAATCTTTTACATTTAATGGGACTGTGCGGTAGATGGTTGCAATTTCTTTTGAAGTAAAAGCCATTTCACGATCATTTTCTAATAATTCTTTTTTCTTACCTTTAATTTCATCTATGTGTTCATAGATTCCTTCAATACTTCCAAATTCTTGTAAAAGGGTTAAAGCTGTTTTTTCCCCTATTCCTTTTACTCCCGGAATATTATCAGATGAATCCCCTGCTAAAGCTTTTATATCGATGATTTTGATCGGTTCTAATTTATATTCTTCATAAAATGATTCTGGAGTGTATTTTATAAATCCCTTTTGTTTTAAAAGTTTCATATCTAATTGGTTAGAAACAAGTTGTAATAAGTCACGATCGCTTGAGATAATTGTTCCATTAAAATCATCGTCTTCTTCAACCATACGCGCAAGCGTTCCAATGATATCATCCGCTTCATATGGTTCTAATTCAAAGTATGGTACACCCATAGCATGTAATATTTTTCTAGCATAAGGAAATTGACGTACTAGATCTTCTGGCGTTTCTTTTCTGCCATCTTTATAAAAATCATATTTTTCTCTTCGAAAATTAGTACCGACATCAAATGCTACAGCCATATATTCTGGTTGTTCTTCATTAATAATTTTATTAATCATATTCGTAAATCCGTACAAAGCATTGGTTGGAAATCCTTTTGAATTTTTCATCAAAGACCCTGAATATGCTGTAGCATAGTAGCTTCTAAAAAGAAGATTGTTACCATCTACGAGAATTATTTTTTTCATTATGTATCACCTGAAAATATTATAACATGGATTTTAATGCATTCTTTTATTTTTCACTTTTTTAATTTTCCTGAATTCTCTTTAATTCTTTTTTAAACGATTCTACCATTTCAGTATTTTTCATTGTTTTTATTATTTGTCTTTGTAATGAATTTTCATTATGGTAGACTTCTTTTTTGATGGATTCAAGAGTTTCTTCTACGTTAGGATTTTGGCTTAAATAATAACCATAGTAGTATGCTTGTAGATAGTTTGCATACATCTTTATATCTATATCGATCATGGATGTATCAAGACAATATATTTCTTGAAATTCTTTTTTTAGATGTTTTCTTAAGTTTGAGCTTTTTATTTCCATAATATTTTTCAAAATAGTTCTTGTTGAAATTTCATTGTGTGATACATATATATTCCTTATAATATTACACATGATAAAGCTTAGGGCAGAGTTTTTTATAAATTCTAAGTTTTTTCGAAAATAGTTGATGGTTTCTGCTTTATATTTTTCATTTCTTATACAGTAATGATACAATTTCCATTCAAACCAAATAGAAGGTAGTTCATCTAAATAATAATCCTTAGGATTCGCTTCAAGATACATCCTGTGTATCCCTTCATGAAGAATAGTATATGAATCTTCGATATTTTCTTGCATGTCAAGAAAAATTTTTCCAGGCAATTTGTTTTGTGGTGCTAATGTATACGATTCGTTTTGGTCATGTTTTTTTGCACGTAAAAGGTTTATTCGTAGTTTTTTATATTCTTTTTGGTAAATGGCTTCTGATATTTCGTAATTCTTTTTTTGCCGTATTAATTCAGATATTTGAAACTCTAATGCTTCAACTTCTGCTTGATTAAAGTATAGTTTTACTTCTTCTCCTTGATAAAGGTTATTCATAAAGTCATTGTAAAAATTAGTAGAAAACTCAGATTGCAAAAAATCACTTAAAAGTTTTATTACTTGATTATGTGGTAACTTTTCAAAATTCGTTATGTCATTTTGGACATTGCTTGTGCTATCAAAACAGAATAATGCTAAATTATAAACTTGTTTTATTTTTTGTTTTTCCATTTGATTCATAGCAGTTTTTTCCTTTCATTTTGTTGTCTATCTTACCACATAATTTTTTCTATGACTATAATTATCCTTGTAATAAAGTATTTAAGAATTCTGCACTTCCTTTTGATAAGTAATTCTTTTTTAAGGAGATAATGCCAAAATTTCTTTTGGGGATGGATGGAGTTATATTTATTTCAAATAATTCTTTTCTTTCTAATTCTTTTGTAACATATTCTCTAGTTACTACACCAATTCCATAACCAATTTTGGCAAATTCAATTAGAAGATTTGAGCTAGCAATTTCCATTATACTGTGTAATTTATAATGATTTTCTTCACAAAACTTTTCAATGTAATCTCTAGAACTAGATGGGCGTTTTTGTAATAGTATGGGATATTTTAGAATGTCTTCAAAACACAATTTTTTATCTAGTAATTTTTTGTAATCTTTACTTACAACAAATATATCTTGCATTGGGCCGATTTTTGTATATTCTAAATCGTCATTAATTTTGGGTGGAAACTTTGCAACAATAAAATCAATTTTTCCTTTTTTTAATTCTTCTTTCAGAATACTAGTGGGATCAGTACTAATTTCAAAAACAATATTTGGATGTTTTTTATGAAATCGTTTAATATAAGGCATTAAATAGGTTTTAGTCATAGTTGTGCTGACTCCTAAACGTATGGTTCCAGTAATCATACTATTTACATCACTTATCTTCTTTTCTGCAAGTTCAAAAGCATTTAATCCTTTTTTTATATCTCCAAAGATACTCTCTGCTTCTTTTGTTAAAGTTACTCCTTTTTGTGTTCTAATGAATAGTTTGCAGTTTAGTTGATTTTCTAAATTTTGAATTTGTTTGGTGATAGCTGGTTGAGAAATGTGAAGTTTTTTACTAGATTGTGTAAAACTCTTTGTTGTTGCCACTTCATAAAATAAACGCCATAATTCTAAATCCATCATAACATCCAGTTATCTTTTTCATAACTAATATATATTTTTATTATATTTATTTTGGTGATATAGTCAATATGGAAGTGAGGTTTATATGGAATTATCAGAAAATGATGCAGTAAGAAAAATGTATTTAAATATTAGAAATTATTGTGAGGAAATGAAATGCAAAAATGCATTGAAAGCATTACCCTATGCCTATGAAAAACACAATGGTGTGGAACGGGTGGGTGGAGATCCCTATATTATTCACCCTCTTCAAGTAGCTTGGCAAGGAATATTGATTGGTGTAAATAGTGATATCGAAATTGCTTCTGCCTTACTTCATGACGTTCCAGAAGATTGCAATACTATGTTAGAAGATTTGGATATTGATCCTTTGATTAAGGATATTACAATCAACTTTTTAAATGTTCATCAATTTGAAAGTGCTGCGTGGGATAAACATGAAAGGAATCGACGTTATTTTGATAAAATTGCTACTAATGAAATTGCCACTATGATAAAGTTTGGAGATACTGACAACAATCTTTCTACTATGATGAGAGACTTTTCCCCAGAAAAAATATTAAAAAATGTTATTGAAAAAAGAGAGTTTATGTATCCTCTTTTAGACTATGCATCAAAAATTTATGAGAGTATTCCTGGCAGAAAAGAACAAATTGCCTTTTATAGTAAAAGAATTCATGCATTCGTGGAACAAGCAGATGCTCATTTAGGTGATAAATCTTCCTCTTTACATCGAACAAAACATATTGCTTAAAAAAACAAGAATTAAATTCTTGTTTTTTTTAAAATAAACTTAATTGACTTGTTTCAGGCATTCCTTCAAAAAGACCTAATGCCCTTAGCTTTTCTACTGTTGTTGCATTTACTTTTCCTCTGGTTTGAAAGTCTTCTACACTATAGAAGGCTTTTTGATTTCTTTCTTCAATGATTTTTTTAGCAACAGCATCTCCTAGTCCATCTAATGTTCTAAATGGCGGGATTAAAACATGGTCATCTTCATCGTCAATTAAGAAATTTACTGAATCACTTTTATTAATGTCTAAGCAGCTAAATTTAAACCCTCTTGCAGTTGCTTCTAATGAAAGTTTTAATGTTTCTAATACAGCTTGCTCTTTATTGGTCGCATCATAGCCTTTGCTTTGAATTTCAACAATCTTAGCCCGAATGGCATCATATCCTTTCATCATAACTTCGATGTCAAAGTCTTCAAATCTCGTGGAAAAATAAGTCGCGTAATATATGGCTGGTTTGTGTACTTTAAACCATGCAATACGAAAAGCACTCATTACATATGCTGCGGCGTGAGCTTTTGGGAACATGTATTTGATTTTGAAGCATGACTTGATGAACCAATCTGGTATTTTGGCATTTTCCATAATTTCAACAAAGCCTGCCCAAGTTTCAGCATCCTTACTGGCTTTTCCTTTTCGCACAAATTCCATTATTTTGAAAGCTTTGAAGGGTTCAAGCCCACCATACATGAGTTCTACCATGATGTCATCACGACACCCAATAACCTTACTAAAAGGTACGATGTTTTTTTGAATCAACTCTTGTGCGTTTCCAAGCCAAACATCGGTTCCATGAGAAAGGCCAGAAATTTTAATTAACTCAGCAAACGTTTTAGGTTTGGTATCTTTTACAAGCTGAATGGTAAATGGCGTTCCAAATTCAGGTACCCCCAGTGTTCCAGTTTCACACATAATTTGTTCTGGAGTTACACCAAGAGCTTTGGTACTGGTAAAGATTGACATTGTTTCTTTGTCATCTAATGGAACGTTTCTTACATCTTCCCCTGTTATATCTTGAATCATTCGGAGTTGTGTTGGATCCGTATGGCCCAATATATCTAGTTTTAAAACGCATTCATCAATGGCATGATAATCAAAGTGAGTAGTGCGCCATGCGCTATTTGGATCTTCTGCTGGAAATTGGAATGGTGTAAAGTCAAATACTTCCATGTACCCCGGAATAACGACGATTCCTCCAGGATGCTGTCCAGTAGTTCTTTTTACTCCAGTACAGCCTTTCGCAAGACGTTCAATTTCTACATTTCGCATGATTATACTTTTGTCTTCACAATATCCTCTTACGTAACCATAAGCTGTTTTTTCTGCAACAGTGCCTATTGTTCCAGCTCGATATACATTATCGACACCAAATAGCACTTTGGTATATTCGTGGGCTGATGCTTGATTTAAATCTGAAAAATTCAAGTCAATATCTGGTACTTTATCGGCATTGAATCCAAGGAATGTTTGGAATGGAATATCCTGTCCTTCTTTGGTCATTTTTACTTTACAATCTGGACATTTACGATCAGGTAAGTCATATCCACATTTATATTCATTTCCAAGAGGTTCTCCATCTTCATTTTCAAATTCACTTCTTTGACACTTTGGGCAACGATAGTGAGGAGCTAGTGAGTTAACTTCTGTAATTCCCATTAGATTTGCAACAAACGATGATCCAACTGAACCACGACTTCCAACTAAGAATCCTTCGTCGTTAGAGTGTTTTACAAGTTTTTGAGCAATTAAATAAATTACATCAAAGTTTGCTCCAATGATCGCTGTCATTTTGCCTTTTGCTTTTTTCATCAATGCTTCTTCTGTTTCTTCTGGTTCTTCTTTTTGCAGACTTAAATAAATTTCTTTTTGAACTTCATCTGGTCCTTTAGTTACAACATCATGCAATCTTTTATAAATTTCACTTTCTTCATCACCTGCATTTTTCTTCACAGCTTCAATGAAGGGTGCTCCATATAGTTCCAGAGCAATTCGCTCTTCAATATGAAATGGCAATGGATCTCCATACCACTCTTTCGCTTTTTCATACACCATATCAGTAACTATCATTTGAGAATTTTCAATAATTGGTGCAAATGGAATTCCATGTGTTTCAATAATAACTTCAATTTCTTCAATGGCATCAGCAATTTTATTAGGATTAGTGATGACAATTTCTTTTTGTTCTTCTTCACTTAAAAAGCTAAATTCTTCCATCATTTCTTCTGTTGTTAAAAAATGCATATCTGGTACTGTTAAGCCTTTTCTATTCAATGGATGTAAACGGCCATTGAATCGTTGATTCACGATAATTTCACGATAAATTTTGTCTTCTTTTTTTAAATGATGAGCATCACTTGTGGCACAAACTGGTTTCCCAGCAGATTTTGCAACTCGGATGATTTTTTCCAAATGTTTTTGAAGTTCAATGGTATTTGCAAAAGTTCTATTTTCACCTACTAAATGCATACATGCACTAATTGGTTGAACTTCGATATAATCATAAAAACTCATCATATTTACTAGTTCTTCATCGTCTTTGGTTAGAGCTGCTTCAAAAATTTCGCCGTTGATACATCCAGAACCAATTAATAAGCCTTTCCGAAGATTTTGAATTTCTTTTCTTGGAATTTTTGGCTGTTCATTTTTATATAAATATTTTGTATTAGCAATGGATACTATTTTAAATAAATTCTTTAGTCCTTCTCTATTTTGGGCAAGAAGACATGCGTGGAATGGATACGAAAATCTTACTAAAGATTCTACATCAATGGATTCATATAGATGTGTAGTTGTTTCAATATTTCGATCAAATAGAACTTTACACATTTTATAAAAAGCAATCGAAGTTCCTTCAGCATCATAATCTGCTCTATGATGTTTGTCTTCATCCCACTCAATGCCATATTTTTTAGTTAATGTTTGAAGTTTATGATTAGCCCACTCAGGATTTAAAATTCTTGCCAAGCTCATTGTATCTATTACAGTATTTGTAAATTCTCCTAAGTTATATTTATTCATAGCTGCTTTCATGAAAGATATGTCAAACTTAGCATTATGAGCAACCATAGGAAGGTCTTTCGCCCATTCCAAAAAACGTTTCGTTACCGTTTCTTCATCATCTTTTCCTTTGACCATTTCATCTGTAATATATGTTAGTTCTGTAATTTTTGATGGTATGGGACGATGAGGATCAATTAGTTCATCAAAGCGATCTAGTATTTCTCCATTTTGAATTTTTACAGCACCGATTTCTATCATTTGATCATGACCTGCGTAGAAACCTGTCGTTTCAGTATCAAATACAACATATGTATCTTGTAATAAGTTATATTCTTTAAGATTAAAGATGACATCTACATCATCATTTACAATATTCATTTCTGCCCCATATAATACTTTGAAGCGATCTGCACCTTCTTTTCCCTTATTGTAATCTCTTACTGTATGATACATTTCAGGAAAGGATTGAACACAATTATGATCTGTGACAGCTACAGCTTTATGTCCTAATTTAATGGCATGGTTTACTAAATCCTTTCCACCAATAACACCATCCATTGCGCTCATCATAGTATGGGCATGCAATTCTACTCTTTTTTCTTCACTCTCATCTTTTATGACTTCATCTTTGGGAGTAATTTCTTCCATATTTCTGATAGCAAGTACTAAGTCTTTGGCAAAGTTGTCAAATTCAACATTTCCTTGAACACGATACCATTTTCCTACTTTAATATCTTTATCAACTCTTTTGAATTCATCTTTTTGTTTTTTAAAAATTTTTGCTAAGATACTATTAGTTTTATCACTTATTTTTAATGTTAAAATGTTGATAGTTTCTCGTTCCATTGTTTCTTTATCGAAAACGAATACTTCCAAAATAACATTTTTCATGTCTCCCATTATATTATCGATGACATTTGCTTCTCCTTCGATTTTTCTTCCAACAATGGGTTCGCCTTCTTTTCTTTTGATTTCTTCTTTCTGTGCTTCCGCCGTTTTACTAATCTCTATTTCTTTTTTGACTTCTTCTTTTAAATCTGGGTTTAAAAAGGTTACAATCTCTATTGGTTCAAAACCACATAAAACTAAGTTATCTTGAATTTTTTTGCTTTCTTTTTTGATTTCATTTTCTTCATGAGATGATGTCACTTCAAATATCATTTTATGATCTTCGATCATTATTTTTGTTTCTTTAATTCCCATTAAAGATGGATGTTCTAAAATTAATTGTTGTTTTAGTCCTTCTGCATATTCTAACATTTGCTCTTTGGTATAATTATCATAGCGAAAGTGAATCAAGCAAGGAGAAACTTCATTTATACCATTTTTGGCACAAGATATCATTTCGTTACACAATAAAAATGGTAATGGATTTGAAAGTTTTAGATAAACCTCAAATCTTTCTAAACGACGATTTAAGACTACTTTCTCAATTGTCGCGTTTGTAAGTTCTTCTAAGTGTTTTTCAAATTTGATACTTTTAAAAAATCTTTCTACTTCATTCATTGTTTTTCTTCCTTTACTGTCTTGTTATATTGGTAACATTAATTTGATATTTGTCTAGTCGTTTTGTAACTCTTCCTTCTACTAAAATAAGATCATTTTTTTTAAGTCCTTGGATCAAGGGATAAATTTTCGGAAACACAACAAAGTCTTTACATTCAGTTTCATCACTCGCTTGAATAAAAGCCATTGGTTCTTTTTTCTTTGTTTCTATTGATCTTATTTGTTCTATTACTACTACACATTTGATCATTTTATCAAAGTGTTTTTCCATTGTTTCTAATTTGGTGATATTTGGATGATTAAATTTGCTAGATGGATGGTTGCTTAAATAAAAGCCGAAGGTTTCAATTTCTCGTTTTCTTTCATCTGTATCTTTTTCTTCTACTCTTTTAAGGGTTGGTTTTATAATTAAGTCATCATCCATTTCTTTGATCAATGATTGATCTAAATTATGTATTAATGTCGCATAGTTAATAGCCGAATCAATATTTTCTTTTAATGTTTCATAAGAATTTTCTATTTGATAAAAGGCTCCTGCATCAATTAAACATTCAATGGTTTTACGATTGATACTCTTTCCATACGTTCTTGCTGCAAAATCAAAAAAGTCTTGAAATGCCCCATTTTTTTCTCTTTCTTCTAATATTGTTATTACTGCCTCTGATCCCAAGTTTTTAATGACAGATAATGGAAGTAATAAGCTGTTTTTCATTATTCGATAACTTTCTAGACTTTTATTAATGTCTGGATGCAAGATTTTATAATTTCTTTTTTTGGCTTCCATTAAATACTCTTTCGTTTTTTCAGATGAGTTAATACTCATGTTTAAAAGGTTAGCAATATAATATATAGGATAATTTACTTTAAGATAAGCCATCTGATACCCAATCATTGCATAGGACACGGAGTGAGCTTTGTTAAATCCATAGTTAGCAAATTTCAAAATCAAATCATATATTTTTATGGCTACTTCTTTTTGATAGCCTTTTTGAATAGCTCCTGCAATAAATTTTGTTGCTGCTTCTTCAATGACCTCTTTTTTCTTTTTGCTCATTGCTCTTCTTATGTTATCACTTTCAGCAAATGAAAAACCTCCAATACGTGATAATATTTGCATGATTTGTTCTTGATATACAATGATTCCATAAGTTTCTTTTAAGATAGGCTCTAAATCTTTGTCTAAATAATCTACTTTTTCTTTGCCTTCTCGTCGGCGTATAAGATCGGAAGAGCGTCGTGTAGGGAAAGAGTGTAGAT
>CAJUGF010000015.1 GCA_910585915.1 uncultured Bacilli bacterium
TTTTTCATTTTTTACACTCCTTTAAAAATTTATTGACATTATTTGAAAAAGTGAGCCATTCTTTTTGTAAATCATTACAATGTTTTTTCCCTAATACTGTTAGGTGATAATATTTTCTTACTGGTCCTTCTTTTGATTCTTTTAAATATGTCTCACAATATCCTTCATTGGTCAGTCTCTTTAATATTGGATATATCGTTCCTTCATTTACATTCACTATTTTACTTACAGCTTCAACTAACTCATAACCATAACGATCATGTTCTTGAACAATTATTAATACTAGTAATTCCAGAACTCCTTTTTTGAACTGCGTATTCATATATAATCCCTTTCTGGTTTTATCTTATTACTACTACTTGGTATTGTCAAGTACTAAATAATATTCAATATAAAAAAAGATAGTACATATTTTTGTTTACTATCTTTTTTTCATTCTTACCTTAATCTTGTGTTATTGATTTTTTTGTTATAATGGATGAAATTTATATAGCAGTATGATGTGTAGAGTTTACTGGTAAGAATGGCACAGAAATTTTCTTCTGGCACGATATACTATAAAAAAATTTTCTTTTTTCTTCAAGGGGATTTTTTTGAAATATTTTGTCAAAAAAACTTTCTCTATTTTTGAGAAAGTTCTTCTTTTATTCACTTCTTAACGCTTCCACAGGATCTTTTTTGCTAGCAAGTTTAGCTGGAATCCAACCACCAATCAAAGTTAGTATTACACTAATTGTTACAAGTATTAGGGCGTGAAGTGGATTCATTATTGCTACATTTTCCAAATTAGTTAAATCTTTTAAAACAGTATTTATTGGAAATAATAGTAATCTTGCAATTAAAATACCAATAAATCCAGAACTCATTCCAATGATAAATGTTTCTGAATTGAAGACACGAGCAATGTCTCTTTTTCTTGCTCCTAAGCTTCTTAATATTCCAATTTCTTTAGTTCTTTCTAAAACAGAAATATACATAATTATCCCAATCATAATTGATGAAACAATTAAAGAAATACTACTAAAAGCAATTAAAACAATGGTAACTGCATCCATAATATTGCTTGAAAGTGAGCTCATTAAATTCGCTTGGTCGATGTAGGCAATTTTGTCTTTTTCTTCTTTACCATTGTTGTACTCATCTAAGTATTTTACAATGTGTTCTTTTGATTCAAAGTCTTTTGGATATACTTGAATGGCGTATGGAATGGCATCGTCTCCTAAGTAAGCTAGCATATTTTCTTTAGCATTTTTTCCTTCTTCACTGGTCAAGTCGTATGTTTCGCCAGATATAACACTGTAAGAAGAATTTCTTTGTGCTTCTACTACTTTAGAAGTACTATTCTTATTTATTATGTTTTTCATTAAATCATAAGTATAGTAAATTCCTGGAGTAGATGCCATATTAGGGTAATCTTCTTTTAAGCGAATGATTCCAACAACTTTCAAAGTTCTATTATTGGCATTTTGATATACTTCTTCTAAATTTGTATTTGGTATAAAGTAGTTTCCTGTTTTTTTATAATAGTCATCGTTATATACTAGTTTTACTTCACTTTTTAAGATATCTTCGAAAGATATGTTTTCATTAGTGTTGAAGCCAAGAACTTCTAATAATTCTTTAGATACTCTATTTTTATTATCTACTTCAATGACTAATTCTGTTTCGTTTTCTGGTTCTTTTCCTGCTAAAATATCAAAACGCTGTTTGATAACACTGTCTGAGTTTTCACTTAATGTATGTGGGAGCATTCCAATATTGAGATTGGTGACATTGATCTGCTTTACTTTTCCGTCAATCTTTTGTAAAAGGTTTAATCCTGTAGTGTACATATAATTAACTCCAGAGACATATTCTGCTGAGATGTTTTCAATATAATCAATGTATTCTTTTTGAATGTTGTTAATGTGTGTATATTGTTCCTCTTGAGATTTTGTTGGGATAATGTAATCAATGTTTGGATAAGTGTCTGCTGTAGATATCATGTCTTCTTGCATTTTTGACATAGTTTCTTCATCCAAATTCATGCTTTGCTTACTGATAACAATTGGTAAAGCACTCAAAGTATTTTTTTCAAAGATATCTATTTGTTGATCAAAGCCATTTGAAAGACTAAGTATTAAGGCTATTCCTATGATTCCAATAGATGATGCAAAGGCAGTTAAGATTGTTCTTCCCTTTTTAGTTCTAATATTATTTAATGATAAATGGAGGGCAGTTTTGAAATTCATTGAAGTCTTTTTAATATGATATTCGTTATTATTCTCTTCTTTGTCTTTTACTGAATTAGAATCAGTAAGCATTTCTCCATCTTTCATTTCAATGACACGATTCGCATATTCATGTGCAAGTTCTGGATTGTGAGTTACCATAATTACCAATTTATCTTTGGCTATTTCTTTAATTAATTCCATAATTTGTACACTTGTTTTTGAATCTAATGCACCAGTTGGCTCATCTGCTAAAATAATATCTGGGTCATTAGCTAAAGCTCTTGCTATTGCAACTCGTTGCATTTGTCCACCAGATAATTGATTTGGCTTTTTATGTGCGTGGTCTTTTAGCCCAACTTTTTTTAATACTTCTAATGCTTTTTTTCTTCGCATTTTACTATTAATTCCACTCAAAGTCATTCCCATTTCGACATTGGAAAGAATGTCAATGTGGTTAATTAAATTATAGCTTTGGAAAATAAAACCAATACAATTATTTCGATAAGCATCCCAATCGCGATCTTTGAATGATTTTGTTGAGCGATTATTAATGATTAAATCTCCTTTGTCATAGCGGTCTAATCCACCTATGATATTTAAGAGTGTTGTTTTTCCTGAACCACTTGGTCCTAAGATTGCGACAAATTCATTTTTGCGAAATTTTAAATTAATTCCCTTTAATGCGTGTTGGGTAAATGATCCAGTTGTATAACTTTTTTTTATATTTTTTAGTTCTAACATGTTTTTTCTTCCTTTTCTATTTCTTTCCCAAATTTTTCATATACTATCTGTACTGCTTTTTCAATAATATTTTTCTCTTCTGGAGTAAATTTTTCGATAAATTTTTTTTGTTTTTGTTCCATAATTGAACAAAGCTTTTTGGCAATCTTTTCACCGTCTTCTGTCAAACAGATATGATATTTTCTTTGGGATTCATTTTCTCTATTTCGATATATATAGTTTATTTTTTCTAGTTCCTTAATATTCCTTGTCATAAGTGCATTATCCACTTTAATCATCCTACTAAGGTTTGACATTGAGATACCTTCTTTTGAATTTTTTAGAATCATAATGATACCAACGTGGGTACTTGATATTCCTAGTTTTCTTAAATCTTCATTCATCTTTTTTTGCATTCTTTTCTGAAATAAGCGTAGGTATATCAAAAAATTTTCATAATTCAATTCTTTCATAAACACAATCCTCTTCACACTTACTCATTATAGTATTCTTAATTTGAGTTGTCAATTTATCTTTTTCAAGTTTTTTAAGAAAAATGGTATATTCTGGTTGACATTGGATATCATTATAATATATAATTTGAGTGTACTGCTTGATTAGCTCAGTCGGTAGAGCAAACGGCTGTTAACCGTTGGGTCGTAGGTTCGAGTCCTACATCAAGCGCCATTTAGGAATTAACAAACTCAGGATTGAGTTTGTTTTTTTGTGCACCTATTAAGCGCCCTCACTTTCTTATTATACTTCCATAAGTTAATACAGGTGAGTTTATATGATGTTATTATTTGGAGCTTTTGTGGCTAGCTTGGATGGTCTTTTAATAGGTATTGGTTTAAAACTCATGAATCGAAAAATGTCTATTCGTAATATAGGGACTTTATTTTTAGATAATTTTATTATTTATAGTATTTTATTATCTCTTTATTATTTGTTTGAATTTCAATTTGTTACAAAATTTATTTCAACGTTGCTTTATTTTTTGTTGGCTATTCTTAGTTTACGTAGTCAAGAGGAATCAGTATCTATTCCAAAGGGATTAAGTTTTATTCATTGTATTGCACTTACTCTCACTCATTCTATTGATGGGGTTTGTGTATCGGTTGGTTTTGTATATCATTATCCATTATGGATTATCATTTCACTGTTTAGTTTTATGTCTGTATTTTTGATGGTTTTAGGATATCTTTTGGGTGGAAGAGTACCACAAGTAAAAAAGAGCAATTATGTTTCTGCTCTCCTGTTTTTCTTATTAGCTTTGTTTAATCAATTTTTGTAGCATTTTAATTCTTTTTCATAGTTATTTAATACTTGTAATAATTCTTCTTCAGTTTTTGTTGTACAAATCTGTGTTTTTATTTCTTTGCTTTTAGGCATATTTTTTAGGTAATATAAAATATTGGAACGAATTTCTAAGAGTGCTACTTTTTCATTTTTATCTTGTTTTAATAATTTATAGTGGTATTTCATCATTGCTATTTTTTCAATGTCACTTACTTTTCTAGGAATCGTACCTTTTTCTAAATATTCAATGCACTCTTTGATAAGCCATGGATTTCCTAAGCATCCTCTTCCAATCATAATTGCATCGCATCCAGTTTCTTCTAGCATTCTTTTGGCATCATAACAACTTAAAATATCTCCGTTACCGATAACTGGTATTTTCACAGCTTCTTTTACTTTTTTAATAATGTTCCAATCTGCATGTCCACTGTAGCCTTGAGATCTTGTTCTTCCATGAATCGTGATTGCACTAGCTCCCGCTTTTTCACATATTTGAGCGACTTCTACCGCATTGATATTTGATTCATCCCATCCACTTCTAATTTTAACTGTTACTGGAACATTTACTGCTTCTACGACTGATTTTACGATTTCATATATTTTATCTGGATTTTTTAATAAAGCACTTCCCGCTTGTGCTTTTAGGGCAACTTTCGGAACTGGGCACCCCATATTGATATCAATAATGTCAGGATGCATTGTCTTTTCTATTTCTTGTGCTGCAATCACAAACGATTCTTTATCGCTTCCAAAGATTTGTTGAGCAATTGGTCTTTCTTCTTCACTCATTTTTAAGAGTTCGAATGTTTTTTGGCTTTTATATGTAATCGCTTTGTCACTTACCATTTCAGCATAGATTAAACCACACCCCATACTTTTAATAATTTTACGAAACGAGGTATTGGAGAATCCAGCCATAGGTGCTAATACCACTTGGTTTTTCACAGTAATGTTTCCAATTTTAAATTGCATATTCTTCCCTCTTATCTAAATTATCATATTTCTATGGTTACTTCATCTCCATCATGTAATAATAAAGCATTGGCTTCATCACGATCGATGTGAAGTTCTAAATATCCATTATCCGATAATTTTATATGAGCATCTAATATAGCGCTACGATTTCCTGGTATGTGGACTTTTATTGGTTGTTCATCTTCTACTTGATATTTTTCTTTGTCTTTCGTATTTAAATGAACATGCCTTTCTGCTAATATGCAAACACTTTTTAAGTCTACTTCTCCTTTTGGTCCAATTAAGGTAATATCTTCTGAAGATGCTATTTCACCACTCTTTCTTACTGGTGGGTTTAAACCTAGGACGTACGCATCGCTATTGCAAATTTCTACTTGATTGTAATTTCTAAAGGGTCCCACAATGCGTACTCGTTCAATGATATTTTTCTCGGTTTTTAAAGTTACAAATTGATTGGATGCAAATTCGCCGATTTGATGAAGATCTTTGGCTTTGGTTAGTTCTTCGTCAAATAATTTTTTATATGTTTCTTTGGTTAAATGTACATGGCGATTACTAATACCGACTTTTATTTTATATTTCATTTTTTTCACCTATATTTTTCTAAACACATTGTTTTGATATTATATCCCATTTTTTTGTAAAAATGTTGTGATTGTTCGCTAAATCCCTTTCCTTTTAGTAATTTTTGAATGTATTTTTGATGATAACGGGATTCTTTTACTCCAATTCATCAATTTGTGATGTAATTCTTTAATAGTTATAAATTGAAAAACTAAAATGGCTTTTAATTTCCATAATTGTTTTCTTTCTAGTATGTTTTTTGTTTTTTTCGTTATCCTAAAGTACAGGAGGTCATTACTATGAAAATGCCAGGATGTAATAAATGTAGTGAAACTACAGTACAAGGTCGTGCATACATAGATTCTGATACTGGTCTTTTATGTGTTCACTTAGAAGAAAAGTATGAGAAGCCAAAAGGAAAAAAAGTTTTAGTTCCTTTTGTTTGTACAACTTGTGGCACTACAGAATGGAAAACCATTCAAGATGATTAGAACTTTTTAAGTTCTTTTTTTAGTCATTTTTATTGATCCAAAGGATGTTTTTTAATTTCATTTCGTCAAATTCTAAGACAAAAATACGAATTGGATGAAATGCACCATCCATTATAACATCGTCTTTAAAATTTAAGATTAATTGATTTTCTAAGTTAAAGCCTTTTTCACACCAAATACTAAACAAAGCTTCTAAAGCGATATCATGCGTAAAGATAGTAATTGTTTCTTCTTGATGTTCTCTTAAGATTTCTTTGATTACTTGTTTCATTCGATCTGCTACTTGATTTAATGATTCTCCATTATGAAGCTTATAATCAAAATCATGCTCTTGCATTTCTTTTAAAAATTTTTCATTATTCTCTTTTACAATGCCAACTTTTCTTTCGTTTAAACGATCATCTACATTTATTTTTAAATCTAATTCTTCACTTAGATATTTGGCAGTACTAATAGCAGAAATATAGTTTGAGGTATAAATCGTCTTTGTTTCTTTCAATTCTTCTATTTTAGATAATGCACTACTATTTTTTTCTCCTTTCAGATTTAAAGGTTGTAATTCTCTTTGCTGTTCTTCTGACATTTCCTTTTTATAAATGATTTTATTTTTTAATACTGCATTATTGGTAATTATATAAATTGTTGTCATTAATTAATCACTCTTCCTAAAATACCATAAGATAAAATTAGCATGATAATTCCAGCTGTTAAAACTCCACAAATAGCTGCAAGAAGTGATTTTTTCTTATCCATATTTAGTAAGGCTGCAATTAAGCATCCAGTCCAAGCTCCTGTTCCAGGAAGTGGAATACCTACAAATAAAAATAATCCCCAGTATTTTAAATTTTCAATTTGTTCTTTTTTGGAATTTGCTTTTTTTTCACACCATTTAATCAATTTGCCAATGTATTTCCAATTACGCATTTTACGAAATATTGGATTAATAAGCCACAAAATAAATGGTATTGGAAGAATATTCCCTATGAAACAGATGAGATAACTTTGCCACATTGGAAGTCCTAACATACTAGCTGCTAATAATCCTCCTCTTAATTCTAATATTGGTACCATCGAAATAATAAATACAATAATATATTTTCCAACCATTGTTCCCGCCCAAGAGCCAAAAAGCCCTACAACTACTTTTGTTATTTTATCTGTCATTACTAATCACCATTTCTTCTTATTTATTATATAATTTTTCTTTAAAAAAAGAAAGAAGTTCAATCCTTCTTTCTAAAAGTGTGAGTTTGAGTTTATATGTTATTTATATTGTATAGAGTTTTTCATATATTCATAATATATAATCGTAACTTACTGTACTTATCACTTCTCCTTTCATGTACTTATCATACACATTATTTATGAAATTTGTGTGAAGTAACAGTGAAAGAAAAGAAAAGTTTGCACTACTTTCTCTTTTTGATTTTTTTTGTTTTGAAATAAAATGTTGTACCTTTATTTTTTATACTTCTTACCCCATACTCAAAGTTATGTAATTCTAAAATTGTTTTTACAATGGATAGCCCAATTCCAGTGCCAACAACATTTCTTTTATGATTTTTTTCATTTTTATAATATTTGTCCCAAATCACATCAAGTTCTTCTTTTTTAATTCCTTTTCCTGTATCACTAATTTCAATACTATATTTTCCTCGTTCTTCAATTATGCGTACAGTAATAGTTAAGTCGTCTCCTGTATAATTTATAGCATTGTTAATTAAGTTATAGATTACTTGATTAATTTTATTTTTATCAGCAGTAATGTAAGCACGTTCTGGCATTTCAATATTAAATTTATAATTTTCAGTTTCTTTAATGATTTCATATTTTTTGATAATTTCTTTAATTTCTCTTGTTAAATCAAAGGTTTCTTTTTTAAAGCTATCTGCATCAGCTTGCATTTTAGATAAGTTTAGGATGTCATTTACCAAGATATTCAAACGATCGGTTTCAGAAATAATAATATTTAAATGCTCTTCTCTTTTTTGATCATTTTTATATGATATGTCTCGAATCATTTCAGCATAGGCTTTTATCATAGTTAATGGAGTTTTTAAATCATGTGATACATTAGCCATCAAGTCTCTTCGTAATTCATCAGTTTTTGATAATTCTTTTTGGGCATTGTTTAAACTTTCTGCTAATTCATCTATTTCTAAGATTCCATTTTGTTCAAACTGAATATCATGATTTCCATATCCTAATTTTTTGGCTTTCTTAGCAATATCTAATATTGGTTTTGTTATTTTATGTGAAAGAAAATAAGATATTGCGCAAGCGAATATGATTGCTATTATTGTTAAATAAATTAATTGTCCTTTTAATACAACAGAAGCTCCACTAATATCTTCTAAAGTACTATAGACGAAGACGTAGCCATTTTCATTTGCAATTTTATACAAGTATGCTTTGGCTTTAAATTCTTGATTGACTAATCTTATTGCTTCAGTTTGACGTGATGATTTTATTAGTTCGGTTTGAGCCTTTAGAATTGCTTGATTGTCTCTTCCAAGTTCACATCCAATCATTCTAGTATTAAAACTAATGGATTCTGTTGATGTAATATATTCGATACAAACTTCATTCTCATAAGCAATTTTTTCTAGGTTTTCATTTAGTTTGTCTGCACTTGAATTTTCAATCGATGAAGCTATTTTGTTCATATTTTTTACTTGATAATGTTCATAAGAGACTGCTAAGTAAATAATTTGGAAAAACCAAAGTAATAATAGAATTGATACACTAAATACAATTAAATAAAAAAGGACTTTGAAATTAATACTAGTTGTTTTTTTCTTTATATTCAAATTTGTATCCTACTTTGCGAATTGTTGTAATGAGATTGCGATATTTTCCTAAATTATTTCTTAATGTCTTTACATGTGTATCAACAGTTCGATCATCTCCGTAAAAGTCATATCCCCAAATATTTGTCAGCAATTGTTCTCTTGATAAGGCAATGTTTTTATTTTCAATAAAGTATTTTAATAATTCATATTCTTTGGGAGTTAGATTAATTATATCCCCATCTATGGTTACTTCATGAGCAATGTCATTTAATATTAGCCCATCTAGTTTGTAAGTATTTGTAGTCTTTTCATTTCTTTTAGTGATTGCTTTGATTCTAGCTACCAATTCTTTTGGACTAAATGGTTTGGTTACATAATCATCAATTCCTAATTCAAATCCTAGTAATTTATCAAATTCTTCTGCTCTTGCTGATAACATTAGGCACGGAATATCTTTTTGTTTTTTTATTTCTTTAATTGCTTGATACCCATCTAATTTAGGCATCATAATATCCATAATAACTAAGTCATATTCATTTTCATTTATTTTATCAAGGGCAATTTTCCCATTTTCTGCTTCATCTATTTCATATCCTTCTAAAAGAAGATATTCTTTGATTACCTCCCTTATTAATGCTTCATCGTCACATACTAAAATTTTCAAATTACCACCTCACTTCAGTTTATATTATAACAGAAATGTGATAAAAGAATGAAAACTATATTTTTTCATAAAAAAACAGTTCAATTTCTTGTCTGTTTTTTAGTTTTCTGAAGGCAATTCAACATTATGGTAAATTTCGGTAACATCTTCTATTTCATCAAGCATTTTATATAATTTTTGGAACGTTTCTAAGTCTTCTCCTTCCAAACTTACTTTATCTTTTGGATACATTCCTTCTTCATCTAATTCATAGGCTACATCTGGTATTAACTTTTCTAGTGTATCTTTTACTTTATTATGATCAGCTGGTTTTATAGTAATAATTATTTCACCATTTTCATTTTCAAAGTCTACTAAATCAATTCCCTCTTCTACCAAAGCATTAAAAATTTCTTCTTCTAAATCACTTTTTACACTAATAATTGCTAAGTAGTCATAATTATAAGAAACAGAGTTTGTTACTCCTAAAGATTTGTGTACTTTATTGAATGCAGCTCTTACAAATCCTACAGTACGATTCACATTATCAGTAAGGGTTTTAATAATTAAGGTAGATGCCCCAGGGCCAAATCCTTCATAAATTACAGTTTCATAATCTTCTCCACCAGCCCCCTTGGCTTTTTCTATTGCACGATTAATGATATCATTTGGGACTTGTTCTTTTTTGGCTTTATCAACTATTCTTTTTAGTAGCACATTACTATCAACATCAGGAATTCCTTTTTTAGCCGCAAGATAAATTTCTTTCGCATAGGTGGAATACAATTTAGCTTTTGCAGCTCCTGTTTTTTGAATGCTTGCTTTTCTCACTTCATAAGCGCGTCCAAATAATTGTAAGTTTAATAACATAATAAAACACCTCGTCTTTCTTTAATAGTATACTACAAAAATTTTAATTCACCTATAAAATCATATATAAAATGCGTTTTTTTGTGGTTTTTCTGAATATTCTTTATAATTTTTGGAACTCGATAAATTTGATAATAATAAATTTTCTCTTTTTCCATTACATACTCTAAAGCTTTTATGATTGTTTCTTTTTTCGTTTTTGTACGAAAAAAATTTTGTACACGGCGATATTGACGATCTTCCATTTTTCTGACTATCCAATTGTAATAATTCTCTCTTTTATTATAAAAAGTGTATTTATAACCATCATAGTGTTTTAAAATTCGTAAAGTATCATAATATCCCATGTAAATGTTGTCATGAACTTTTTCGTCGTTTAATTCTAGAATAGACCCTACGTTTCTTGAAGGTTTTATGTAGGTAACATCAATATTCTTTTTTAACTTTCTAGTGATATTTATGCTCATTCCAATATTTACACGAACGACATAAACTTTTGTATAGCCTTTGTCAATTAACATATTTACAGGACTATTATCATAAAATCCTCCATCAATGCAGAACTCCTGATCTATTGTTCTTTTCATACGAAATAATGGCAAATAGCAACTTGCTAAAATGTAATCTTTTATTTTTCCTGGCTTCATGTCTTCTTTAAACAAATAAAGTGGTTCTAATCTTTTTAGCTTTACTGTACATAAGCCAAAATCTTTTTTACTGTTTCTTAACATGTCTTCATTGACATATTCATCTAAAACTTTTTCTAACCCTTTCGTTTCAATTCCTCTATTTTTGAGCATCCTTGCTGCTCCTTTAATCGACATTTTTAAAAACTTTAAGTCTATTTCTCTTTTTACTACTTTTTGAATGTAATTTTGATCAAAACCTAAGACTGATGCAATATTTACAGTTTGCCAAAACTTTAATAATTCTTCTTCTTTTCCGCATGCAAGCATGGCACTATTAAAAGAGCCAATACTTGTTCCACAAAAACCATCAAATTCTATACCACAGTCTTTCATGGCATAGTATGCTCCGATTTGATAGGAACCTTTTGTTCCTCCACCCTCTAAAGCAAGTCCTATCATAATATCACCATAATACAATTTAGTATTATTCCTACTAATAAGCCAATATATATTGTTTTACTTTTACGATTGTCCCACAGTTCTTTTAATAATTCAAATAAAGCGATGTATAACAGCATTCCTAAGGTAATACATAGCAAATTAGAAAGTATGGTATCATTTATCTTCTCATCAAAAATAAATAAGAGAATTCCTCCTAAAAAACTAGATAATGTAAGTAAGACTGTTGTCCCCTTCTTTAGTTTTTCTTTTGTTTTTGTTGTTTCTAATCCTACAGCAATTTCTATTCCCAGTGGTATATTGTGAAGTGCTACAGCAAAGGCCATTAAGAATCCTGTGGAAATATTTGTTATTCCAGTAGCGTATATTGATATCCCTTCCATCATATTGTGGATAATCAAGGAAATGGATGTTACTAAGCTAATATGAAATAAATGGTCATTGTGTTCTTTTTTATTTTTCTCATTTTCTTTATGGTGGTGTTGGTGATGTGGAATGAAAATATCTAAAGCTTTTAGTAGCAACATTCCTAAAAGAGTGAAGCCAAACATCATAAAAAACTTTTGGTTATTTTCTACCATTAAGTAACTTTCTTGAATTTCTGGAATTATATCAAATATAATCATTCCCATCATAACCATAAAAGCTAACCCAGTGGCAAATTGGGTTAATTCTTTTTTCTTTGTAGTTATTTTAGCTATACCAAAGCCAATTAAAAAGAAGATGCCTACAAATAATGTCAATAACAATACACCTATTTTTTCCATGCAATCACTTCCAAGGGTATTATAACAAATTTATTTAAAAAGAAAAAGCTCTCTATTTTGTTGGAGAAGCTTCTAATCTTAGTCTTCCTTGAAAAGAACCGTTTGTTAAGGATATCTGATTTACTTCAGTATCATTTTCTACCCAAATGCGAAATACAAGATTATCACTATGATTAATTGGTATTCGTATTCCCGTTGAATTTAAGAGTATTTCTTCGGCAGTGGTCTTTACATTATTATTTTCATCTGCTGCAGGTTCATCACTTCTTTCAGCGTCTACAAATGTTCCATTTGAAAGTATCGTTTCTCCATTATCCTCCTTTTTTGCTAATTCCCATTTGAAGTATTTACTATATAAATTTTTTGTCAATTTGATATCTGTTAAATAAATAAAATATTGTCCATTTACAGTTGAAGTATTAGCATTTGTCACTGAAAATTCTACTTTCTCAGACTTTGTTTCTTTTTCTGCTTGATCTATTAATTGGAGTTGGGAATTATTAATGGTTGTACTCTCAGGAAGATCACTTGTTATGTCTAGTCGTGCTGCTGTTGTCTCTTCTATTTCTACTCTTCCACTAATGTTGGCAGTAAAATATGCATAGCTTAAACTAGTTCCCAATAATACGACAGAAACTAAAAGAATTCCGATCTTAATGATATGTCTTTTTATTTCTTTTTTTGTGGTCATGTTATCATCCTTACTTTTGTTTATTATAACTAAAGATTTTTATTATTACAAATCTTTTTTATTTTCCTGGGTTATAAGATGTGACATCCAATCTCTTTTCTTCTTTTATCATGGTTATAGTTCCTGATTTGTCATATCCAAGATCTTTTTCATATGTCCATGAAAGCGTCACTTCATAAGCTTCGTAATCTGTTCCTCCCATTTTATAACTTGTTGTAGTAATGTTATTTACTTCAATACTTTTTACATTTGGTAGTTCTTGTGTTCTAGTCTTGTAGGAGTCATCTTCTACCGTTTTATATAATGTATCTAATAGTTTGGCACGAAAGGAATCTTTTGCATTTTCATTCAAATACTCTAAGCCTCCTATATCATATTTGCTAACTTTGTTTTCAATGGTATAGATATCAATTATAAAAAGTTTCGCGAGACTTTTAGCGTACTCTTCTTCATTTATTTCGTCACTTTCTAAGTTCTCTTTTAACTCTTTAAATGTGCTTTCAAACAGTTCGTTATCTCGGTCATCTAAAGTATAATTATATCCTTCTATTTTATTTGTAACATTAGCAACATTGGTGATAGTTTTTTCTTCTTTTGGTTTATTTAAAATGAGCTTATGAATACTTAAACCGATTAAAAGAATAATAGCAATTGCCAATATGCTTAACAATAATTTATATTTTTTCTTCATCTTCATAGGAAGTCTCCTTTTTATTTTCATTTTTATTATAGCATGTTCCCTAATGTTTATCAAATTTTTATGAAATTTATAAAATATCTAAATGCAAACATTTTGCTATAGGAGATTACCATTTTACCATAAACTATCATTCAATATATTAACAAAGAGGTTGGAAATTTAGAAAACATGTGGCCCTGTATTATTAGTAAACATAACGAAGTCATTCTAGCAAAGTTTGAATTGTATTATGCAACAATCAGAAATTATATTGAAACGATAAATGACATGACATTAACATAGAAAAATTTTCCCCTTGATGAATGAACTTCTTTACTCACTAAAATAAAGTTTATCAAATAATCAAATTTTTAGATTGTTATACTAGCAATTGTAACATTTTTGTAGTTGAAACATTGTTCCTATTATGCTAAAATATCAGCTTAAAAGAGAGGGGAAAACAAATGGGATATTTGGGATGTTTAAGAAATTCTAGATGTCAAAAACAAGTGAATTCGTTTCGAAAGTTTATTGCCACAAATATGGAAGATGAAAATCGAGTTTTAACTGCTTTAAATAATCTATATAGTTATATGAAAAAAATTGCTCCTGCGTATTCTGAAAACGGAAAAATGAATAAAGATTATCGTGAATTAGTGTGTCTATTATATTTAATAGAAGCAAGTTTACCATTATCTTTTATTGTTGATAATAAGCCGAATTTTAATATGCAAAATAAGGCTCCATTTATTTTGCCAAATAAAGCTTTCAACTATAAAAATGAAGATGTTTTAGCATACATTGTTTATATAGCAAGAGAAAACATAGTACGTCATTTTTCCTCTAAGAATAATTTAAAAGATTTAAGCAAAATTGATTTATTAAATTATTGTAGTGTGGCGTCTTTTGATGTTAAAAGTATTGCTGAGTCATTAGGACTAATTGCTAAGGTTTATCCAATTTATCCTGCTTTCTATAAGGAAAAGAATCTTTATGAGTATGGTAATATGCATTACTTTACTTTTGTCAGTATAGGGAAAAAATTATACATTGTCGATTTAACTTATAGCCAATTTTTTAAAGTATCAGATAATAATTTAAATCGAATAGGAATTCCATTTTTGGGTGGATCATCTATTGGAAGTTATATGTTACTCTTTGAGGAAAGAAAAAAATTTGCCGAGGCTCTCCTTCGAGATGGATATGTAGAAGCAACCGAAGAAAATATTAAAATGTATTTTGATGGATTTGCGCTATCATTTAGAAATGGTCTTTATTATGAAAATACCTGTGAGTTGAAATATGAGACTTCCTATACAATGGAGGATTATATGAATTTCATAAATGGTCTTGATTCACAGATAAATCATGAAAATATTGAGTTTCTTGGAAGACAACAAAGATTATTAAAAAATGCAAATATGAATTTTCAGAAAAGATAACTTAATTTTCAGATTATTATTCAGACTGTTGACAATAGGTACCACAATCTTTTCTCTTGTCAAGAAACTTAGCTTTTAAAATAAAATTCATTCATTTATGTTATAATATCGGATAACATTTAAGGGGGGGATTCATATGAAAAAAATATATAAAGACTTTATCGAAAATAATTTGGAGACCACATTAAAATTAATGGAAGTACTTTCAAAAATATTCACCGATGATTCGCTTAAAAATAAGTTGGTATTAAAAGGCGGAAGTGCAGTTAATTTTTATATTGGAGATTTAACAAGATTATTCTTGGACGTTGATTTGGATTTGCAAGTACCCGATGAAGCTTATATAAAACAAGAAAAGGAAAAATTATCTTTACAATTGTTAGGAATTATGGAATATCTTGATTATGAGTATAGTTTTAAAAAAAGTAGGCATTCTTATAGCTTAGACTCTTTTTGTTTTCCATATAAGAAAAAAAATGGTAATATAGATTATTTGAAAATTGAAATAAATTATTCATGTAGTAACCATTTATATCCTGATGATTTTTTACCTAAGAGAGAAAGCATAATAGATACAGATATTTCTATTTTGAATTTAAATGAACTAGTTGGGATGAAATTAAAAGCATTGTATGATAGAACATCCGTAAAAGATTTATTCGATATTTTTCAATTAATTAATATTTTTCCATCATTAAATGATAAAGCTATTCGTAAATCATTTTTATTTTATTATACATTAGCTTCATTAAAATATGAAAATGATACTATTAATAGGATTAAGTGTATAAACAAAAAAGATCTAATTTCAACTTTGTATCCTGTTATTCCTAAGAAAAGTGGGTGTAATCTAGAAATTATGAAACGTAGTGTCTTAGAATTTGCTTATGATATTTTTAGTTTTACAAGTAATGAGCTGGAATTTGCTGAAGCTTTTCATGAGGGATTTTATTGCCCAGAATTGTTATTTGAAAATAAAGATGTAATTGAAAGAGCAAAGCAAAATCCAATTGCTAACTATAAAATTAAATTAAAAAGAATGTTGAAACAATAAGAAAGATTACTAAATATAATACTTGCTAACTTTATAAAAGATTATAAAAATATTTATAATCTAGTAACACACTACTAAGTTGGACAGTTATTTTATATTACTGATTCAAGGATTGTAACCTGTAATTAACAGGAGATAGTCCTTTTCATTTCACTTTAATTCTACCATAATTATAATAATCAATATAGTCATCTATTGCTGAAATTAATTCAAACTTATATAAATTATTCGAAAATACTAAAATTCAAAATCATCACGACCTTTATCTTTACGTTTATCATTTTCTTTGTTCCAAATATAATCATCTTTAATTGATTCAATAGTTTCATCACTAAATATTCCATATTTGTACATATCTTTTGAAACTTGCCAATGGTTTTCGCGTTCTTTATCTTTCCCAAACATCTTATTTTTATCACTTTCTGAAATAGTGTAGATATTTTTAACTATTTGTGATTTTTTAAAATTATTTTCCATTTCTAAGCTCTCGTGTAATAAACTTTTTCTTCGTTAATTCTTTTGTGAACAAAAAAATCAACCCAAATGGATTGATATGTATCTTAAGTCAAACTATAAAAGTTCGAGCGGAAAAGTCACTGGAGCGAATCCCATACAAGTTACGAACTTTGTTCTCTTTCTAAAAATATTATATATGAATTAGTATTAAATTTCAATGAGAGTATATGAAAAAATTGACTTAAATGCTATAATTATTATGGGTGATTACTTTGGAAATAATAAATTATTCTAACAAGTATAATGAAGCAATTAAAGATTTGCTAGTTGAATTACAAGAATATATTGCAGAGATAGATAAAGAAAAATATAACATCTTGACTAATGAATATAGAGAAAAATACTTTGAAAAAACGATGAATGAAGTAAATAAGTATGAGGGAAAAATATTTTTAGCAATAGAGAATGAAAAAGTCATTGGGTTAATTGTAGGTCTTATAAATAATGAAAAAGAAAGCACTTATGATTTTAAGGCGCCTAAACGAGGTCGTGTGACAGAACTAGTTGTATCAAAGGGATGCCGTTTAAATGGTATTGGTAAACAACTGCTGGATAAAATGGAAAAACATTTTAAAGAAGTTGGCTGTAAAGGTGTCTTAATTGATGTTTTTGCTTATAATGATAATGCTCAAAAATTTTATTATAAAAATGGCTATTTCAATAGAAATATTGAAGTAATGAAGAAAATATAAGGAGGAAGAAAATAATGATAACAATTGAAGAAAACAAAATTTCAGTAGCCGATTTTAATCGTTTAACAGACAAAGTTGGTTGGGGAACTAGAGACGAAAAAGTTGTTGAAGAAGCATTAAATAATACCTTATATTCAGTAAGTATATATGATGATAATAAAGTTGTTGGATATGGAAGAATAATTGGTGATAAAACAATTTTTCTTTATATTCAAGATATTATGGTTATTCCTGAATATCAAGGTAAGAAAATTGGCACTAAAATTATGAATGGCCTTTTAGATAAAATAAATGAATATAAACTTATAAATCCTAATATTAGGACTTATTTAGGGGCATCCAAAGGAAAAGAAAAATTTTATGAAAAATTTGGATTTAAAACTAGATCAAATGCAGATTTAGGTGAAGGAATGATTTTATTCTAATGGACTTTGGATTTGGGAGGAAAATATGATAGAAGCAAGTCTTGATAATTTATTAACAATATTTAATGAAAATAGCAATAAAAGAATTTGTGTTTTAGGAACTACCTGTACGGGAAAAACGACATTGATAAATAATTCAGATATTGGTTTGGATATGAATAAAGAAATATTCCCATTATTAACAAAAGAGGAAACAGATTATGTATGTAGCACTCCTTGGACTGAAGAAATTGGAGATAAAATGAATGAACTTGTAAGAACTAAATTATCTATTAGACCAGGAACTCCAATGTTTGGAACTGTTTTACTTGATTGTGATTTAATTGTTTATTTGCATATAAGTGATGAATTACTATTAGAGAGAACTAAAATTAGAAATGCTGACTTTACGAATGCTAAAAATATGCAAAAGAAAATAGAAGATAAAATAAGAAATTCAGGACTAGATACCATAACTTTAGAAGTAATAGATGATAGAAAGAAGGCTATAAGATGAAAAAGATACTTTTAACAAGTACAGGATTTGAAAATGATAACATTAAAAATAAATTTTTAGAATTATTAAATTGTGATGTTACAAAAGCAAAGGTTTTATTTATTATAACAGCCGCAAATGATCCAGATGCAGTTAGGATTTTATCAAAATGTTTAGATGACTTAACTAATTGTGATATTCCAGATGAAAACATAGCTATTTATGATATGCATAGGTTATTAACCCAAGATGAAATAAATCAATATGATGCAATATATGTTTGTGGTGGTAGCACAAAGTATTTAGTAGATAGGATTTCTGAATTGAATTTTAAATCCATTATTAATAATTATATTGAAAATGGTGGGATTTATATTGGCGTTAGTGCCGGAAGTGTAGCAGCAAGTGGAAATTATCAAAATGGTCTTTGCTTAATTAAAAACAATTTAGATGTTCATTGTGGGAGCGGAACAGAAAACGGAATTATTACTACTGATAATGATATACTTTTAACTGATAATCAAGCAATATTTATAGATGGAAACGAAAATATAATTTTTGAATAACATAAAAGATAAAGGCAATACTCAAACTAGGTATTGTCTTTTTCAAAATTATTATTTTTTCAGTTTGCTTATCCAGAAGTCAAAATCGACCATTTTATTTTTCAAAAATTCTTCATCTTCAAAATAGCCAAAATTGTGAAGTTTTTTTTGAGTTTCAGTAATTCAGTTATACTTTCTTGCAAACAATCCGCTATATAATTTATGTCTTGTTTTGATAAAGAATCTTCTTTAAAATCTTCGATTAAATTTCTAATAAAATCTGATTGAGATAATTTTGTTTTAGTGGATTTTTCTTCTAGCATTTTCTTTTCTTCTTCATTAAGATAAACATTAATTTTAATATTTCTTGTTCTCATTTTCTAAACTCTCCTTTCTAATTTTAAGGGTATGGGATTTTCCCATAAATTGAAAACGTGCGGGAGTAGGTTTTCAGTGCTGGCTAGGACATAAAATTCAATTTGTCCTCACACACTTTCAGTATAAATTAGTTCCTTTAATATGATTTCTTCAGCAATATTTTTGTAATTATTCATTAGTTTTACCCATTCAAGTTGGTTATTCATTTTACTTTTTTCAGACAGTAATCCATCAGAATTTTTATATTGTTTCATTAAAATATTTAATTTATTTTCTGCTTCAATACTAACTGAAACAAGATGATTTGTTAGTTGATTTTTCATTAAAAGTGTTGTATAAAGAACTTTATTATTTCCTTTCAGATATTGTAATCTTAAATATCCATACTTGTTAATTTCTTTATTATTTTGGCTTTCTATCGTTAAATTTGGTAATAAATAATCGCCAACTTTTACATAATTTAATTTCATTTTCTTTATCTCTCTCTTTCTTTATTTTTAATATTCTTTTTGTAAAAATCTACTTCTTTTGTTGTAGAATTGTACTTAAAATAGCCTTGTTCTTTATTTTTATCTATGACTTTAATTGTAAATCTGTCGATTAAATAAACAGCAAATTCAGGGGTAGATAATTGCTTTTTTAAATAAGATAGAACTTTAAATTGTTCTATGGTATCTACTTGATTTTTTAAAACATTTTCTTTAGTTAATAGTTTCATTATTAGGCTCCTCGTATAATCAATCTTATAGAAATTATTAATCTATTTGATTGATTCTTTCTATTTATATTTTTTGAGTTTATAATAACTCTTGCCTGTGAATTTGTTTCTACGCTCCTACAGCTTTGACTGTTTTGAAAGGCTCTTACCACAGACTTTTTATTTTAATTGTTGATTAGTTAGTTAACGCATTGACGTTTTATAGGTTCAGCGAGGTTACAAGATAGAAAGCTTTTGTGGCAAACATACAGGCATTAAAAACTAATCAAGGAGGTGCATGTATATGATATATGTTGGAATAGATATATCTAAATACAAACACGATTGTTTTATCTGTAAAGATACAGGTGAAGTCATTGTAGAAAATTTATCTTTTGATAATAGCAAAAAAGGATTTCAACAGTTTTTAGACTTATTGAAATCCTATGATAATTCTAATGTCCATATTGGTTTAGAAGCTACTGGACATTATGGTTTGAATTTGAAATTGTTCTTAGAGAAGAACAATTATAGTTTTATGGAATTTAATCCCCTTTTAGTGAAAGAATTTTATAAATCTTTAACTTTAAGAAAGACTAAAACTGATAAAGTTGATGCAACTGTAGTTGCAAGGGAACTTATGTCAGTCCCATATAGACCAAATTTAAGCCTATTTTATCATAAATATTCCATTAAGTCACTTACTAGATTAAGAGAAACTTTAGTTAAGCAAAGAAGTAAATATAAAGTCCAATTAACAAACATCTTAGATATGATTTTTCCTGAATTTAAACCTTTTTTTAGTAATTCTTTTGGTGTTACTTCTCTTTATATTTTAGAGAAATATAAAACACCAGAGAAAATTGTTAATATGAGAGATTTTGACTCTTTAAGTAAAATTTCTCGTGGTAAACTCACTTATGCTAAATTCGTTAAATTAAAGGATTTAGCTAAAAATACTATTGGTGAATCCAATGATATTTTTGAACTGGAATTAACTTCTATTCTTAATCTTTATAAAAACATAGATGAACAAATCATCGAACTAGATAAACAGATTTCTACAATTATCAAAGATCTTAATCCACCAACTCTTTCTATTCCTGGAATTGGTGTAATTACTTGTGCTTCAATCATTTCTGAGTTTGGAGACATTTCTAAATTTTCTAATCCAAGTAAAATGCTATCTTTTGCTGGTTTAGAGCCTGGTATCATAGAATCTGGTACTATGTCTTCCAAAGGTAAAATGGTGAAGCGTGGTTCTGGATATTTAAGATATTCATTAATGAATGTAGCTCTTACTGTCATTAGATTTAATAACATTTTTTATGACTATTACCATAAGAAAATATCTGAAGGTAAATGCCATAGAGTTGTTTTATCTCATGTGTGCAAAAAACTTATTCGAGTTATTTTCATTCTTGAAACTAAAAATATCCAATTTGATCCGTCTTTATTGAAATAATTGATTACTCAATTTTTCAAAATTTCACTTTTGTGAAATCTTTTTGGCATGGGTTCTTTTCCAATTTTAATTTTTGAAAGAAAACTATTGACTTTTAATAGTTAGCCTTTCTTAACTTCGTAAGTGTAGTCTTTAATTATCTCCAAGATTTCAGTATTTGGTTTTAATGCTTCAATAGTTTTAAATTCCAACATCAAAAAAGTCCTCCTTCCTAGAAAGAGAACTAAAGTTTTTCAATATAAAATAAAAACTCACGAACTTTTTACGGTCCGTAAGTTGTCTTCAAATGGAGCCTTAACGATACACGTATACGAAAAATTATACTCCCAAAGTTGATTAAATCAACTGATAATTAAATTATAGCAGATTTTAAGATTATTTCAAGTGGGAGTATGGAAAAAAACACCTAAATATAGTATAACTCTTTTAGTTAGGAGGTTCTACAATGAATACTAATGAAGAAAACTTGGCTTTTAATAAAATTAAAATAGTTGGTGCAAAAGAAAATAATCTTAAAAACATAGCTCTTGAAATAGATAAACACAAATTTAATGTTGTAACAGGAGTTTCAGGAAGCGGGAAATCGTCATTGATTTTTGATTGTATATATGCAATGGCACAAACATCATTTTATGAAACTTTATCAACTTATGTTGTTAAAAATCTACCAAAAATAAATAAACCAAATGTCGAAAAAATTAGTAACTTATCTCCTTGTGTATTAGTAGAACAAAGAAAACTGGGCACTAATCCTAGAAGTACTGTTGGAACTTATACTGAAATCTATACATATCTACGCTTACTTTATTCTAGAATTGGTTATCCAATTTATGATAGCGGTTACTTTTCTTTCAATACATCAAAAGGTGCTTGCGGGAAATGTGGAGGTTTAGGTGTTGAATTAATAGTCGACTTATCAAAACTAATTGATTTTGATTTATCTTTAAATGAAGGTGCAATTAAACATCGAACATGGAAAGTAGATTCTCGTTATTTCAATATTCAAAAATCAACTGGATATTTTGATATGAATAAAAAAATTAAAAATTATTCTAAAGAAGAATTAGACTTACTTTTATATAAAGAACCAACTACTTTTATGAATCAAAATGAGGGATTTGTACAAAATTGGTCTTATGAAGGAATAGTTAGTAGATTATTAAAAAGACAATCAGATTCAAGAGGATTGCAAATAAATGATTATGACAGAGAATTCTTTAAAGAAGATAAATGTTCAAAGTGTGATGGATCAAGATTAAATGAGAATGCCTTGAAAGTTTTAGTTCAGGGTAAAAGTTTAAGAAATTTATTAAATATGGAAATAGTAGATTTATATGATTTTATCCTAACTATTGAAGATATTGAAGCAAGTGAAATCATATCTAAAATGAAAAAAGATTTAAAAAATTTAATTGATTTAGGTATAGGCTATTTAACTTTAAATAGAAGTGTTGGAACGTTGTCAGGCGGTGAAGCACAAAAAATTAAGTTAGCCAAAAGCATGAATAATACTTTAAATGAGTTAATTTATATAATGGATGAGCCAAGTTTAGGTTTTCATAGTAAAGATGTTAATAAAATTATTAAATCTATTAAAAATATTGTGGCTAATAACAATACAGTTATTGTAGTTGAACATAATAGAGAAATAATTAGTAGTGCTGATAATATTATTGATATTGGTCCAGAATCAGGAAGTAATGGTGGAGAAGTAGTTTATAATGGTAATATTAAAGGAATATTAGAGGATACTAAATCTATTACTGGAAGATATTTAAAAAATAAAAAGGTTCTTTCTGATGTATCAAAAGAAATAAAAGAGTTTTATGAAGTAAAAGGAATAAATATTAATAATATTATGAATTTAAATATAAAAATACCTTTAAATATGTTGACTTGTATAACAGGAGTTTCAGGGAGTGGAAAATCTTCTTTAATTAGATATTTAATTCAAAATGATCATAGACTTATAAAAATTGGTAAGGAAAACATTGGTCTAAATAGTCGAAGTAATGTCGCTACATATACAAAAGTGTTTGATATCATTAGAGATATATTCTCAAAAGAAAATAAAGTTAAATCAAGTGAATTTAGTTTTAACTCAACAGGCGCTTGCCCTAATTGTAATGGAACAGGTATTATAAAAATGGATATGCATTTTCTAGGGGATGTTAAGCAAGTTTGTGAAATATGTCATGGTAAGAGATATAAAGAAGATGTTTTAAAATATTTATATAAAGGTAAAAATATTAATGATGTTTTAGAAATGACAGTTGATGAAGCATTAAATCTCTTTGATAATAATGATATAAGAGAAAGATTGGAAATACTTAAAAATGTAGGATTAGAATATTTAAAATTAGGACAAACATTAGATACTTTATCAGGTGGTGAAGTACAAAGAGTAAATATGTCTAAATATTTAATTAAAAAAGGTAATATTTACATTTTTGATGAACCAACACAAGGACTCCATTTAAGAGATATTGAAGTTCTAAAAAATGTTATGAAAAGAATGCTTGATAATGGCAATACAATTATAGTCATTGAGCACAACTTAGACTTTATAATGGATTCAGATTATATTATTGATATGGGACCAGATGCGGGAAAAAATGGTGGTAAAATAGTTTATGAGGGATATTTAAAAAATATTATTAATACTAACACTTATACATCAATAGCCATTAAAAAATATTTAAATATGGAGTAATTGCTTAGAGCCAAAGAAAAAGACAATGCTAGGTTATAGTTTCCTAAAATTGTCTTTTTCTTTTTGTAGTTCTTTATCAAAATTATTAAGATTATTTGGATATCTTTTAAATAATTGTCACTATTAATAAAATGTGGGAGTATAAATCCGTTGCTTGCTTATAATTTTCAATAGACAACTTACTGAAAAAATAAAAAATCAATCATGTTTCAGATTGACCTAATCAATTAACGTCACTTGGTGCGACGATTTTACCTTTTGGAGCGAATCACATACAAGTTACGAACTTTGTTCTCTTTCTAAAAATATTATATACTTTCTAATCATTTTTTACAATATAAATGTCTGAAGATTTAAAATTTTCATTAACATATAATTCAGGTGTTGTATCTTCATTAATTCCTTCTAAAAGTAATCTAGCTTTTGCTTGATTAAAAGCTTTTTCTAACGAATTGCCAAACCCAATAGCAGAATATAACTGAGAAGCAAAAATTATTGCAGCCTCATCACTTATAGAATCATTCATACCAATAGAAGCTTCGATTGAATCAACAACATATTCAGCAAATTGAGAAGAAAAACAATTATTAAATACAGCTAGCCTTAGATTATCAGTAGAAGCATCTATCATTTTTACAATTGATTCAATATCAACTAATTTAGGCTTATCAGTATTATCTTGTAAAACGAGTTTACCATCTTCAGTACCGTGCCCACTAAAATGTATAATTGTTGGATTTACCTCATTAATTGCTTGAAATAAGTCAGATGTTCTTACTGCCCATCGTGTTTCAAAGTTAATTGAATCTCTATTTAATGATTTAGTTAATGACTCTTTTATTTCCCTTGCTTCTTTATCTAACTTTAACTTTGATTGTTCTGATCCCTCTTGATTAATTATATCAGGGTTTGCGCCTAAAAATAATATACTTATTTTTTCTTTAGGTTTTTTTAATTCTCGAATTTCTTGATATAAAAGTTCTGTATTTGATTTTTGCATATTCATATCTGATTGTAGTTGAGTATAATTGCTTCTTATTTCACTTTCGCGTTTCTTTTGAGATTTTTCTTGTTCTCTTAATAATTTAACTTCCTCCGCAGCAAGTTCCTTTTCTTTTTTTGCAATTTTAGTATCACATTCAGATATTTTCTTTTCGGCTTCACTCTTTTTCTTTGATTCGCGACTAATCTCATTCATTTTGCTATTTATCATAGATTTTGATTTAATATTTTTTAACTGCCTTTCTGCTCTTAAAATTTTTTGACTTGCATCACTTCTGTTTTTTGAGTACTTTGCTTTCTCATCTTGTAGCCGAATTAGTTCATCCCTTTTTCTTTTAACATTATTAGCATATGTATTTTCTAAACTCATTTTTACCTCCTTGACCAATACATTTGAACTTTGATAATAAATTATTTTATCATATATTGATATAAATCTTAAGGTGAAATTTGCAATTTAGTATAAAATATAGTATAATCTAGTCAGTTAATTAAAAAGCGATTCATTCGAAGTAATTATTTTAAAATGATTTATAGAGAACTTGTGGTTGGTGGAAATAAGTAAAATTAAAATAATGAATTACAAATGATGATTTTAAATCGGATAGTATCCGTTATCAACAAGAGGTAATAAACTATTATTACAAATAAAGGTGGTACCACGAGTAATTCGTCCTTTTGGGATGTTTTGCTCGTTTTTTATTTCAAGGAGGTGGTTTGTATGGATAGTGACTATTACTATTATTGCTTTGATGATTGTAATTTAATTAACTATACAAATTATTTAGGAGGAATAAAGAAATGGATAAAAATGAAAAAATTGAACTTATCGTAAGAAAAGCAGTTCAAATATTTAATGAGGATTCATTAAGAGAAAAATTAAAAAGCGATAAAAAGTTAGTTATAAAGTTTGGAGCAGACCCTTCAAGACCAGATTTACATTTAGGGCATACTGTTCCTTTAAGAGTATTAAAGTTACTGCAAGACATGGGACACGAAATTGTATTTGTTATAGGCGATTTTACAGCGATGATTGGTGATCCTAGTGGAAAAAGTAAAACTAGACCTCAACTAACATTTGAAGAAACTCGTAAGAGTGGAGAAACATATTTTAAACAAGTAACAAAGATTTTAGACAAAGATAAAACTAAAATCACCTATAATTCAGAATGGCTAAATAAAATGAACTTTAAAGATGTCTTGGAATTAACTGGAAAATATACAGTTGCTAGAATTTTGGAAAGAGATGACTTTAATAATCGCTTCATAAACAAGATTCCAATCGGAGTGCATGAATTTATGTATCCATTAATGCAAGGGTATGATTCGGTTGCTATTCATGCAGATGTTGAGATGGGTGGAACTGATCAGACATTCAATTTGTTAGTAGGTAGAGAATTACAGAAAGATTATGGACAACCTCAACAAGATGTTATAGTTTTTCCTTTGCTAGTTGGTTTAGAGGGGAAAGAGAAAATGAGTAAATCACTAGATAATTACATTGGCATTGATGAAGAACCTTTCGTAATGTTTGAGAAAGCTATGAAAATTCCTGATGAATGTTTAGAATCTTATTTCCAACTTACCACTGATATTAAGAAAGAAATTTATCAAAAATGGATTGAAGATGATATAGTAAATGCTCATAGGGAATTTGGTAAAGAAATAATAAGAATGTATCATGGTGATGATTGCATAACTGAAGCAATTGAAAAATATGATACCATTGCAAAAGGAAGCATTCCTAATAATATTGAACAGTGTGTCATAGATAAATCTGATTCAGAACTGTCAATTGTAGACTTACTTGTAAAAACTGGATTAGTTGCTTCAAAATCTGAAGGAAGAAGATTAATTGAACAAAAAGGCATAAAAATCAATGGTGAATTAGTAAATGATGTGAATCAAAAACTTACTGAAAAAAATATATTAGAAAATAAAATTATACTTCAAAAAGGCAAAAACAAATTTATAAAGGTTTGTTTTAAATAGAAAAGAGGCAATGCTATAAATATGGACATTGTCTTTTTTTAATTCTCTCTAATTGAAGGGTATGGGATTTCCCATAAAAGAAAACATGCGGGAGTAGGTTTTCAGTGCTGGCTAGGACATAAATCTTAATTTGTCCTCACACATTTTCGGTATAAATAAGTTCCTTTAAAATCATTTCTTTTGCCATATTTTTATAATTATTCATTAGTTTTACCCATTGAAGTTGGTTACCCATTTTATTTTTTTCAGATAGTAATTTATCAGAATTTTTGTATTGTTCCATTAAAAAATTTAATCTATTTTCTGCTTCAATACTAACTGAAATAAGATGATTTATTAGTTCATTTTTCATTAAATGTGTTGTATAGAGTGCCTTATTATTTTCTTTCAGATAGTGTAATCTTAAATAGCCATACTTGTTAATCTTTTCATTATTTTGTTTTTCTATTGTTAAGTTTGGCAATAAATAATCGCCAACTTTTATATAATTTAATTCCATTTTTCATCTCTCCATTTCTTTATTTTTAGTATATTTCTCATAAAAATCTACTTCTTTTGTTTTGCTATTGTATTTAAAATAACCTTGTTCGTTGTTTTTATCTATAACTTTGATAGTAAATCTATCAATTAAATATACAGCAAATTCATCTATAGATAATTGTTTTTTTAGATAGTCTAACACTTTAAATTGTTCTATAGTATCTACTTGATTTTTTAAAATATTTTCTTGCGTTAATTGTTTCATTGCTAATTCCTTTCATTTTTAATTTGCTTTTACTACTTCTTTTTTAGGTACTAATAATAGAAAATCTTTAGAAACATTCCCCTCAAAATAGGGACTGCCAATTATGCCATCTACATAAAAATGACTGTGTGCTTTAGCAAAGAAATCATCTACAAAGTCACTAGGATATTCATTACTTGTCATTTTTAAAATAGACAAAACATCATAATCTTTTTTCTTGATTTCTAATTCTTTCTCAGTAATTCCATTTAGATATTTAATACCAATAGTATCATTTTTTAGAACAATATATAGATATTTGATAAATTCTGTACTACTTTTTGAGATAAATTCATCAGTGAATTTTATATATTTAATATCAATGTTGTAATTATTATCTCTTGTGATTTCTATCCCAGATATAAGTCTATGGATCATATCACGTTTGGCTTCTCTTGATAATAAATTATAGAAAAAAGTGTAGTCCATCTTTTTAACATTTTTGAATACCAGTTTGTCATTTTCCTTTTTACAATCTAATTTTTTTAATAATTCTGTTGTATATTCTTTTGATTCGTTATCTGGATCAAGAGTCATTTTCTTTTTATTTAATTTCTCAATTTCTTTTTTTATAACATCATTTTTATGGTTAATTGTCTCAACATCTAGGGAAGAACTTAAATATAAGTCAACTAATCTTTTTTCTTGTACTTTTAACTTTTCAATCGCTTTTTCTATCTCTTTTACATCATTACTTTTTGTAGAATTACAAGTAATAATTTCATTATTTGTTCCCATCATAAAGATAGTTAATTCTTCTAAAACTCGCCTTAATTTCACTTCTATTTTCTCGGTATTATAATGAAGTCCATAGCCACTACAATTATGATTTTTACATCTTAAATGATAATAAACTTTTTGCTTTCCATTTGGATATTTAAAAGATTCTGATGAAGCCATAATACTACCACATATCGGACATTTTACTAATCCTGAAAACGAATGAATAAATTCTCCATAGTTTGAGTGCTTATTTTTCACTAATACATTTCGAGTAGCATTCCAAGTAATTTCATCAATAATTGGTTCACAATAGTCTTTTACCCTTAAAATATCTTGAGGTTTTCGCTTATACTTTCCATATTCAAATATACCTATATAGATAGAATTAGTAAGTATTTTATAAACTCTATCACTTCGCCATTTACCAGTCTTTAAATAAGCATTGTTATCCTTCATAATTGTAGCAATGCCTCTAGTAGAATGACCTTCTTGGCATAGTTTAAATATTTCTTTTACAACTTGGGCTTCAATAGGTTCTATTTCTAAATGACCAGTTTCTTTATTTCTAATATAGCCATAGGGTGCTTTACTTGGGTGAATATGCTCTAAAGCCATTTCTTCCATTGCTCTTTTTGTTCTTGCTCCAATTTCTTTTCTTTCTCTTTGACCAAATACTAAATTCATACCAAAAATCATTTCACCATTAGCAGTTGATACATCATAAGGCTCAAGTATTAACTCAATTTTAACATCGTGTTCTTCACAGTAATTTAAAAGCCAAAAGCCATCATAATTATTTCTAGTAAGTCTATCTACCTTAATAGCAATCAACTTGTCTATCTTTTTAGATTTAATATCTGCAAGTAATCGTTGCATTTCTGGTCGCATTAAATCTTTCCCAGAATGGCCTGCGTCATTATAAACATCAACAATACTATAATCATTTTTATCACAATACTCCTTAATCATACGAAGTTGTGAATCAATAGAATAACCATTATCTCTTTGGTCATCTGTACTAACTCTTACATATACTGCACACCTCATAAAATAATCATCTCCTCACTTGTTTCCTCACTTAAAAGCCGAAATTCAGACAGTAAATTGAAATCTTTTGATTTCTTTCATATGTTTCCTAATTTAAAATTAAAAACGGACACTAAATAATTAAAAAAATTAGTCCTCTCATATGTTTCCTCACTAAAACGGAAAAAGTAAAGTCTAAATTTTCAATTTCTTTAAAATTTGTGTAATTTCTGATAATGAATATTTTTGATTATGCTCTTTAATAAAAAATGGTTTGTTAGATATTTCATTAACTTTATATTCTAGGATTGTAAGAGTAGTAGGATATGTAATTAGATACTCTATAGGCTCTATAATCTGTAAATTAGTATGTAGAATATGTTTTATTGCACCTTTCTTAACTTTGTAGGTGTAATCTTTAATTGCCTCCAATATTTCAGTATTTGGCTTTAATGTTTCAATTGTTTTAAATTCCAACATCAAAAAAGTCCTCCTTTCTAGAAAGAGAACTAAAGCTTTTTATATAAAATAAAAACTCACGACACCAATCAGGTTCGTAAGTTGTATTCATTTGGAGCGAATGGTTAAGTTATTTCAAACTTTTTTTCACCAATTAGGAATTAATACTCATTTGTATCAATTTCTACTAATATTTTAACAAATAATAGAAAAAGTAACAATACAATTTCACTATTTTAGATCTGAAGAGCGTCGTGTAGGGA
>CAJUGF010000016.1 GCA_910585915.1 uncultured Bacilli bacterium
GTGCACTTTTTAAGTCGTTATGCATATTATCTATGCACTTCAGATTGATTTAACGGAAATTTTTAATCTTATTTAAACCTTTCTTTTTGAATTAGTTTTTCCTTTTGTTTTGTCTTTGCTTGCGAACAAAAGTTTAATGTTTTATAATGGTAGTGGAGAGATGTTATGGAATTACACAATATCAAGGGGCTTGGGGAAAAAGCTCAACTTTCTTTAAATCAATTGAATATTTTTTCAATAGAAGATTTAATGTCTCATTATCCTTATCGTTATGAGTTCTTGAATCCTAGGTCTGTTCTTTTGAATGATGAAAAAATTGTTCAAGTTGTGAATGCTGTGATTTTAAGTGAACCTAAAGTTTCTTATATTCGACGTAATTTTAATACATTGCGGTTTCGGGTTCAGGTTTTAAATAAAGAAGTTCAAGTATCTATTTTTAATCGAGCTTTTTTAAAATCTAATTTGACGATTGGCAAGGAAATTACTTTGGTGGGAAAGTATAAAGAAAAAACAAATTCTTTTGTAGCTAATGATATTAAAGTCAAAGCTATTTTGATTCCAAAGATAACTCCGATGTATCATTTAACAAAAGGACTTAAAAATAGTCATTTTGAAAAATGGATTATGGAGGCGTCACGTTTATCTTTTTCGGTCATTGACAAAGTTCCTTTGGCATTTCAAGAAAGTTATCAATTTTTATCAAAGCGGGAAGCTCTTATGCATTTGCATTTTCCTAAAAGTGCAGAAGAGATTCGTAAAGCAAAAGTCAGATTGGTGTATGAAGAACTTTTTGAATTTATGTTTCAAATTATGTATTTAAAGAATAAAGAAACGTTAGCACTTGGGCTGCATCGTAACTTTGATTCCTCTTCCGTTTATGATTTTATTTCTCGTTTACCATTTGCTTTGACAGAAGATCAGATGCAAGCTGTTACAGATGGTTTAGAAGATTTGAAAAGTGAAAAAAGAATGAATCGTTTAGTTCTTGGAGATGTTGGAAGTGGAAAAACGATTGTTGCTACTATATTAATGTATGCTAATGTTTTATCTGGCTATCAAAGTGTGTTAATGGCTCCAACAGAGATTTTAGCAACACAGCATTATGAGAAATTTTTAAAAATGTTTGATGATTGTTCTATTCATATTGAATTACTTGTAGGGAGTATGAAAAAAAGTGAGAAGAAAAAAGTATTAGAAAGAATTCAAATGGGACAGGTAGATATGATTATTGGAACACATGCACTTTTAGTAGAAAATGTTGTTTTTGCTAATTTAGGGTTAGTTGTTACTGATGAACAGCATCGGTTTGGAGTGAATCAACGAAAGATGCTACAAAATAAAGGATATAGATCAGATGTTCTTTACTTGAGTGCTACACCAATACCAAGAACTTATGCATTGACAATATATGGGGATATGGATACTAGTATGATTCGAGTGAAACCAAATGGACGAAAAGAAATTATTACAAAAGTGAAAAATGAAAGTGAGCTTAAAGAAGTTTTAACAGCTATTTATGATGAAATTAAATTAGGGCATCAAATTTATGTAGTAGCTCCAATGATTGAAGAGACTGATAATGAAGAGTTAAAAAATGTAAATCAATTGAAAGAAAAATTTGAATTGGCTTTTCGAAATAAAGTGAAAGTATCGGTTTTGCATGGAAAGATGAAGGGAAAAGAAAAGGATGTCATCATGAATGAGTATGCTTTGGGCGAAGTACAGATTTTAATTTCTACAACGGTTATTGAAGTCGGTGTAGATGTTAAAAATGCAACGATGATGGTTATATTTAATGCTGAACGATTTGGGCTTGCAACACTTCATCAGCTAAGAGGCCGTGTTGGAAGAAATAACTATCAAAGTTATTGCTATTTGATCAGTAATCAAGATACACCTCGATTGAAAGTTTTGGAAGAGAGCAATGATGGATTTTATATTAGTGAAAAAGATTTTGAATTGCGTGGACAAGGAGATTTATTTGGTGTTCATCAAAGTGGAGATATGTCTTTTCAACTTGCTGATTTAAGACGAGATTATAAAATTCTTTTACAAGCAAAAAAAGATGTTCTTTCTTTTATTGAAAGTAAGGATTATTTAAATTCTACTTATTACTTGAATTTGACACAAAAAATAGATTTTACTAATTAATCTTCTATGTTGTGATTGACAAATTAGATACTTCATTATATGATTAGTATGCATGATATGAACATCATGCTCATGTTCATTCTTACGATTCTATGTGAGAATGAATCAACCAAAACCCCCTGAAGGAGCACGATATAATGTGCTCCACTTTTTTTGCCCTTTATTTATAAGGGTTTGGAAGATTTTAATATCTTCAAAATTGTGTTTAGGTGCTATTTAGGTGCTAAAATACATAAAAAAAGAATGGTAAGCCCACAAGAGCCTACCATTTTTTAATTATTTATAAAGACATTTCTATATCTTCTTCATTATCTTCTATATCACATTGTAAAGAGTCATCAATATTGTTTTCTTCTTCATTAGAATTTATCTCTTGTAGAGTGCTTTTATTAATGAGATTTACTATATCTTCAAGTTTATTTTGATACATATGTGAATAAGTATTTAATGTTTCATCAATTTTAGTATGACCTAGATATTTTGCTACTAGAGTAATACTAGCACCATAATTGATTAAAAACGAAGCACAGGAATGTCTAAAATCGTGTACTCGAATTTGTTTAACTTCAGCAAGTTTACAATTTTTATTTTTTCTAGTTCTAATAGCATCTTTGGGAATAGGTAATTCATTCCCAAAAACAAACCACTCTTGACTAAAGTTTTTATATTCTTTTTGTTTATTATACAATTTTTTTAAGTCATATATTAGTAGGTCATTGATAGGTAAATCACGATTACTATTTTTAGTTTTTAAAGGGCTTATTTTGTAATTATCCATACTATAAATTGATGGTATTTGTTTATGAATTTTCATCATTTTATTATTAAAATCAATATCTTTCCATTGTAGCCCACGTAATTCTCCTTTACGAAGCCCCATATAGTATAAAGTTTCAAATAAAGGTTTAAATACTATATCACTTTCAACAGAAATAAATTTGTGAAATTCATCTATTGTAAAAAATTCCATTTCTTTTTTTAGTTCGTTTGGATCTGTAAAATTAGTCATTTTATTGTAAACAGGTGCAAAATTAAAATCATACCATCTCGTACCAAAGTTTAAAATAGCCTTAACAAATTTGAATAAATCGTTTTTATAGGAAGTAGCAATAGGTAATTTGTTAATCTCTTTTTTCCATAATTCAAAATGATTGATATTTAATTCTCTTAATTTAATTTTATCAAATAATTCTAAATACTTAATCCTATCACGATAAGTTTTTATTGTAGTTTCTCTAACCTTATCACTTTGATATTCATAAAAGGCGAGATACAAATCTTTAAAAGTCATATCTCTATGATTGATACTTTGATCTAGTGTTAATACAAATTGTCTTTCAGCCTCTTGAGCTTCTTTCTTTGTTAAAAATTTTTTTGAACGATATTTTTTATTGATTCCATCTAATCCTTTGTAATAAACTTGAAACATCCATTTACGACCATCTTTAGTTTGTTCTTTTGGTTTTACTTGAAATACTGACATAGACATCACATCCTTTCTTTAAATTTAAATTTCTACATTCCAATTTCATAATCATCTTTGTCTTTATCATTATTTTTGTTATAGTAGCCATAGTTAATTGCATCAGCAATATCTTCATAATCTTCTAAATGTTCTTTAGGTTTATCTCTACCTAAAACTTTGTCGATTGCCTTACACATTTTTTTAAATAGATTTTTCCATTTTTCAACTTCTTTTTCAAATTTGATTTTCATGCTATCAATAGTATTATTTAAAATATCTACTAATTCGCTTAATCTACCAATTTCTTGGTCTTTTTCTTTGATAGTGGATTTTTGCTCTTTAATAATTTTGTTTTTCTTGATTAGTTCGCTGTTATTTTTAAAAGTCTTATTTTCCTTTGTTAATTTATCAATCATTAAATCTTTGTTGTTATTATCAGTAGATAGAATAGTCACTTTATTTTCTAAACCTTTGGTATATTCTATGATTTTAGATACGTCATCTTCTTTGTAGCCACCCAGTTTTCTTTTTACAGGATTTAGTAAATCATTATCAACCTCTTTTTCTAGGTTTTTAAGCCCGTTTTTGGAGTTTTCAATTATTTGTAGGTTATTTTCCTTTTCTTGATTTAATTCTTCTAATTCAGCCTTTTTTTCAGCTATATCATACTCTAATTTAGATTGATTCTGTTTGTTTGCTCCAATGTCCCCTCGATAGAGGTTAAATCCTTTTTCAGTTATAAATTTATTAAAGTCATTTTGCATTTGATGAAAAGATAATTTACCACCTTTTTGTTTCCAAAACTGATCGCAATTTAGAAATTTGCCTTTGACTTCTTCATAGACAATTTTACTCTTATCATCACGAAGTAATTTTGGAACAATAGTAGTAGTACCGTCTTTCTTTTTAACTGTTTCTTTTACAACATTTCCATCTTTGTCTTTGACATAGCATTTTCTCTTAACCATATCTACAACAGGTAGAAAATATGCTTGCAGATGAGGTGTATCTTCATCATAGTGAACTTGAGCGAGAAGTATGTTTTCTTCGCCAACATAATCTTTTAGAAATTCCATACAGGAGTCAAAAAAGAAAGATACAGCATTGGGTATATCTTCCTTTGATTTTATTTTTGGTATCATAACTGCTTGACCTTTTTTATCTCCAGTGTGATAAGTTCTACCACTATCTACAAATTCCATTCCTAGTGCTTGAAAAAATTCAGGACCACTCGTGAATGTTACACCATTTAATAGATTAGTTTTTGCTCTATCTAAATATTCTATTTTCCTTTTTTTCAAATTGTATTTCACTTCTTGATATAAATTATTTTGAGTAAGTGAAATATATTCTATATTATAAACTTTACGTTCTATATCATAATTACCTGTACCTTTTCGGTCTTTCATTTCAACACCTAAATTATATAAATCATCTTTCTTATATTGTGTTTCTACTCGTACAACTTGTTTGCCATCATACATTTAATTCCTCCTTTGCTTGTACTTCTTTGAGGGAAAGGTCTATTTATTGACCTATCTCACTAGGGCATAGCCCACGTGAGATTAGGGAGTTCCCTAATAACCCCCTTGCTTGTTTAATCGCAGGATGCCTAAACTAACGTAAAGGCAAATGCTTATAAACAAGATTAAATAATAAGCACCTACTAGGTACTTATCATTTAATAAATTATGAAAGAGTAAACCTTTCATAATTGTAAAAATATTCACTATCGCCACTTTCATCAGCAGAGCTGACAAAACGTGCCTCGTTCATTTTTTACCTATAACTTTTTAGAAAAAAGTTACAAAATTCTTATGAAAATTATTCATTTTCATAAGTAGGTTCTTCATATTTTGCAGTATATATTCTTTCAGTAGAAGTTCTTTTTTGCTCAATATGAAGTCCTTCTTTTTCTAAATTTGCTATGTTGTTATTTAATAATTTTCCAAATGCTGATGGAGTAATTTGTAAGTTTAATTTACTTGTTATATCCGATACATTAAAAGAAAATTCTTTTTGTTTGATAGCATAATTTAGAAAAGTTAGTATATTATAATTTAAGTCATCACTCTCGACTTCTGATAGTTCAAATAATAAATTTTCATTTCGCTTTAGAACTAAATCTAATCCCTCATAATCTCTACTTTCATAATTTAAAAGTATTTTATTCTTTAGGTTGGAATCTTGTTTTAAAGTGATTTTTCCATCAACTGATCCATCAATAGCAGTGCTACCTAAAGAAGTATTATTCTTATTTAAGTGATGGATTAGAAGAATAGTGAAGTCATATTTTTTACATAATTCTCTAAATTTTGGTATTACAACTTGTCCCATATCTTGATAATTATTTAAGTCATAGCCATTGTTTAAGTCGATTCCACTAAACATATCTATTACAACAAGTCTACCATTATATTCATTAGAAAATGTTTGAAACTCTAGTTGTAAATCCATTAAATTTAGTTTTCTTTCACTTGGATTTTGTTCTATCATTACGAAATTATCATCATTAAATTTCAAATTCATCTTATCAATTCTATCAATTATTTGTGTAGAATTCATTTCTGTGCTAATATATAAGACAGGAGATGGACTTGTCCTAAACCCTAAAAAGGTTGTTCCTGTTGCGATAGAGTTAGCAAGCTGTAATGCGAGTAATGACTTGCCAACCTTAGGTCTTGCAACAAGACAATATAATCCTTTAGATTTCATTAGGTTATCAACTATGAAGTCTTTTTTTGTTGCTTCTTTTCTCATTTCACTTATTGTTTTCATTTAAAACTCCTTTCTAGTTAATAACTTCTTTTGCCATTTTTTGAAGATAATTTATATTTATTTTGAGATAACTTACAACTTCATTCATAGGAAGTAATTTGTTAGGAAGTAAATAGCCTTTGTTTTCTAAATCAATTCTTATTTCATTTTTTAACTTGATAGCATTATTTTTCCCTAGCCCTGTAAGTTTTCTTAAATCATTTAGATCACACCATTGTTTTGATATTAAGTTTAAAGTCTCTCTTGCATTCATTAATTCACCTCTCTTTCTCTATACTATTGATGGTTTTAGTGTTACCAACAACTCCCTTTAAGGATGTATATATAGTAGTTAGCCATATATGTAACGAAGATTTTAGTTAATCTACAACTCTCGTGCCAATAGAGGTATTGTGCCTTGCATTTGTTTAACGAGTCGGCAGAATATCGGCGACGTCCAACTCTATTCAATTGTCAAAGAACTGTTAGGTGCAAATTGTCAAGCTGTGTGTTATTTTAAAAGTGCCAAAATGCACCCAACAATTACAATATAATACTTTTGGTGTAAAATGTCAACATAAAATTTGAAAAATAATTAATTTTAACAAAATTCAATATAAAATAGACAAAATGCACCAACTTGTGATATAATTATAAACGAAGAGGTGGCTTACTCATGAGAAAAAGTGATAAAGATACTATTAATATAGTTATTGGTAAACATATGGCTGAATTAAGAGGACAATTTAATCTTTCTCAAAAAGAAATTTGTGGAGTAATTGGTGTAAATAGAAATACCTATAAAGATTATGAGATAGGAAATAGGACAGTTCCACTGCAAATGTTAAGAGATTTAGCAAAATTTTATAAAGTATCAACAAATTATTTTTTTGAAGATATGCCTGAATTAACTTTAAAAGAACAGAAACAATTATTTAATTATTCAAATGCAGTAGCAAATGATAAACAAAAATATATAGCAGTAGATTTAAATAATCCTAATGCTATGAAAGATTATTTAGAAAAAGAAGAACAAAAAATACAAAGTAAAGTTAGATTGAGAATCAAGAATTTAAGACTTGAAAACAATAAAACGCAGGATGATATAGCAAAATATTTGGAAGTAGATAAATCGACTTATAATAAATACGAAAATGGAAAAAGAAAAATAAATAATGATGTAGTAAAAGAATTAGCAGAGTATTACAATATTAAAGTTAGTGATATTGTTGATTAAAATGACAGGAGTGACATGTAAAAATAGGAATACCCCTCTCAAAATTTGCTGTCATGCTGTCATTTATGAATTGGCCAGACACGTCTGACCAATTGAAAGAAAGGGAAAAAATAGTATGAAAAATATTGAATTTATTAGTAATGCTTATACAACGGATGAACTAAAGTTACCTATGGTTCATTTTGAAAGTAATGAAAAAGATATTTGTGTTATTTGTATTCATGGTATGTGCGGGACAATCATAGATAATTATTTTGCTACAGTATGGGGTAAATTTTTAGCAGAAAAAAATATTGGATTTATCTATGAGCATAATAGGGGACATTCGATTGAAAATGATATTGTGATGAAGGATGGATCTTTCAAAAGATGTGGTTGTATGTATGAAATATTTGAAGATTCTATTTATGATATTGATTTAGCAATAGAAACTGCAAAAATAAAAGGATATAAAAGATTTATTTTATTAGGGCATAGTTATGGATGCAACAAAGTTATTTATTATTACTACAAAAAGCGTCCAAATATTTTAGGAATAATACTTGCAAGTGCTCCTGATATGATTGGATCACACTTATCTGCACAATCTAATGAATATAAAGAATTACTTCAAGAAGCAAAACAAAATATAGATAATGGTGAACCAACAAAATTACTTCATAAAATGATTGAGGATTACATGTATATGAGTTCACAAACTTATTATAATTGGTATCATGATGGTTCTATGCTTAATAACCTACCTGTTATAGCTAATCCAAAACATTGGGATCAATTTGAAACAATTGATGTGCCAATTCTTACTTTTTCAGGTGCAAAGGAAGAAGATTATTATTTACATTTAGATTTATTAAAAGCAAAAGCATTAAGTTGTAGTAACTTTAAATATAAAATTATAGAAGGTACAGGTCATACTTACAGAAATAAAGAACTTGAAATTGGGAACCTAATCTATGATTGGATTAACAAGAATTTTATAGAAAGGTAAGGAATGTTATGAAGATTGGTAATTTAGAATTTAAACCTATAATAGAAAATAAAGATTTAGTTCCTACTTGTATTTACAATTTTGTGAGCACATGGAATGAAGAATTTAAAAATAGTTTTCTCGTTGCAAGAATTGACTCAGAATATGCGGATGGTGCAAAACTATGTGATAAATATAAAATAGATAGAAAAATAGGATTTAACTGTTTAATAGTTGAATGTAAAAGAAATGACATTATTAAATATTGTGCTTTAATTGTTCCTATTGGTTATAAATATAATATGGGAAGTGTAGTAAGAAAACATATGAATTCTAGAGTTGTATCGGTTGCACCTTTAGATTTTGTTTTAGAAAAAACAAATATGGAATATGGTAGTATTACACCAATTGGATTACCTAGTGATTGGAAAATATTAGTTGATTCATTAATTAAAGAACAAACTAATATCATAATTGGCGGTGGACTAGTTAATTCTAAAATATCACTTCCAACAAGCATTTTTTTAAAATTACCAAATGTTGAAATACTAGAGGGTATCGCGAAAGAAATAGTTTAATAATATATTGGAGGAAAAAATGGAAAATTATAGTTTAGATGATTTAATTGAAAAATATAAATTGTCTAAAGAAGAACATAACAAAGTTTTGGAATTACTAAAAAAAGATTTATTTGCAGATAAGACTATTATTGAAAATCCATCAATTATGTTTGTCATTGGGCAACCAGGTAGTGGAAAAACAACATTTATAAATAGTAATAATTTATCTAGGAATATAATTATAAATTCTGATGATTATCGTTCATTTAACAAATATTCTAAAGAAATATTAGATAAATATCCAACTTCTTATGCTAAACTTACAAATTTTGATGCTCATTTATGGGGCGATGAATTATTTTCTTATGCAATACAAAATGGTTATTCAGTTTTACGAGAAAAGGCACCAACTGATTATAGTCTATTAGAATTATTAAAAACATTACCTCATAACTATGATGTGGTTATAAATGTAATTGTATCAGGAAATTTAGCAAGTTTACTTGCAACAAGAGAAAGATATGAAAAAGAAATTTTAAAAAGTAAAAATGCCAAATTATCAAATATAGAAGCACATAATAAATGTTATAACTTATTACCAGATTTCATCTTAAAATGTTTATCTCTTGGTATAAAAGTAAATTATATACTACCTATTGGCAATCAGTTTAAAATCATTCCTGTTAAAGATGATGCTTTAGATTTATTACAAAAATTTAGAGAAGAAAGCAATGAGCTAGTTTCCCTTAATTATGATGTAAGGATGGATAATCTTAAAAGGAATATGATAAATAGAAATGCTCCTCAGGAACAATTTGATGAACTTAAGAAAATAGAAAGTGTTTATTTTAAAATACTAAATCATAATGATAATGATAATGAACAAATTTATAAGAAATAAGGATAAAATAATTAATATTTATTAAGAAAGGAATATTTAAGTTATGATAGAAAAAGAATTTAAAAACATAGTGGAAGAAATTAAACAGCAAATTAATTCTACTCAATTAGAGATATTTAGAAATGCAAATATGAACTTGCTAAAACTTTATTATAATATTGGTAAAACAATTAATGAAAATTCTAGTTGGGGAAACAAATTTATTGATGAATTAGCAATAGAATTAAAGATTACATTTCCAAATATAAAAGGGTTTTCTGTTAGAAATTTAAAAAGTATGAAGAAGTATTATATTGAATGTAGTAAGAATGAAAAAGTGCAGATGTCGTCTGCACAAATTCCATGGTCCCACAATATGTTGATTTTAGATAAAATTCAAGATGATATTAAAAGAATTTGGTATATGAAACAAACAGCAATTAATGGTTGGAGTTATGATGTTTTGGCGTTTCAAATAAAAAGTGAGTTATATGAAAGACAGGTTTTAGGAGATAAACCTAATAACTTCAATGAATCATTGTCTAGTCCCCAAAGTGAATTGGCAAAAGATATGATGAAAGATCCTTATATTTTAAATTTAACAGGATTAAAACAAAATTATATTGAAACAGAATTAGAACAAGCAATGGTTGAAAAAATTAAAACAGTATTGCTAGAACTAGGTAATGGATTTAGTTTCGTTGGAAATCAATATAAATTGGAAGTTGGGAATAAAGACTATTTTATAGATTTATTGTTTTATCATACTAAATTACATTGCTACATAGTTGTTGAATTAAAAAACACTGAATTTAAGCCTGAATATGCTGGCAAAGTAAATTTTTATTTGTCAGCAGTGGATGATTTAGTTAAAGATGAACAAGACAATCCTAGCATTGGAATAATTCTTTGTAGAGAAAAGGATAAATTTTCAGTTGAATATGCTCTAAAAGATATAAATAAACCTATTGGAGTTAGTTCTTATGAAATATCTAAATTTTTACCAAAAGATGTATTAGAATCTTTACCTACAGAAGAGGAACTAAATTTACATATTGATATTGAATAAAATGACAAAATACAAAATGGTTGTAAGGAGGCAATAACTTGAAAAAGAAATTAGATAATCCTAAAGTATTTATATCATATGCGTGGTCTACTAAAGAATATGATGAAAGAGTTATTAATTTTGCATCAAGACTGAGACAAGATGGAATTGATGTATTGCTGGATAAATGGATGATAGATCCAGGTGCAGATACTGTAAATTTTATGGAAAAATGTGTTAAAGATTCAACTGTTACTTACGTTATAATGTTATTAGATAAAAAATATACTGAAAAAGCGGACAGTAGAAAAGGTGGAGTAGGTATTGAAACACAAATTATCTCAAATGAAGTTTATAATGATGTAGAACAAAGTAAATTTATTCCTATTATTTTTGATAGGGGTGAAAATGGAGAAGTGTATGTTCCAGTATACTTAAAAACTAGATTTTATTATGATATGACAAAAGATGATGTTGAAGAAGAGTATATGAATTTAGTTAAACATATATATGGAGTGGAAGTATATAAAAAACCAGAATTGGGTCAAAAACCATCATGGGTAGACAGTGATAGTCAAAAGGTGGATCCCCTGAAATTCAAAATTATTAATTCAAACAATACTATAAATATATTAAGTGATTTACTTAATGAAATTAAAAATTTTAAAATTGATGATAATATTAGTGATGATGAACAAGTACTAGCTAAATACAATAATACGACAATATATAGAGATTGTTTACTTGAATTTTTTGTAAAGAATAATGAAAATGATTTTTTCTTAGATGAGATATTGGATTTCTATGATGAATTGAAAAAGTGGAATAAAGAAAATAGTAGTTTAAAGTTAGAAATATGGCAATCTTTTATACATGAAACTTTTATATATTTGGTGGCAGTACTATTTAGACATAAAAAGTATTCAATGATAAATACATTAATTACTAAAAGTTATTTTGAAAATAGAAAAGTTATACCATCATGTGAATATTTTTATTCATGTGAATATTTAAATTTAGAAAAAAGTAAAAAGAATATGGATGATAAAAATTATTTATCTCCTATTGCTCAACTATGGATTGAAAATATATATGAATCTAAAGCATCCAAAAATGATTTTATATTTGCTGATTTGCTGATTTATAATTTATCTATATTGTTATTAGATGTAAGTTGGGATTGGTTTCCAGTTACATACATATATAGTGGTGGAATTTATCATAATAGTTGTTTAGCAGATTTTTCAATAAAATTAAAATCTAAATATGAATTAAATAGGTATAATGAGTTATTTGGAAATAAAGATATTGAAGCATTAAAAAAAGTATTTAGAAAAATGGAAGATATTTGTAAGAATAGACAAAATAGATATAGATATCAAAATTCTTTTGATTGTGCAGAACTAATAACAGATTTTGTTAAAGTAGATGAAATTGGTAGTGTTAATTAAATGAATTTTAGGTGCTATTTAGGTGCTAAAATCCATAAACTTTACTAAAATTAATTGGTAAGTTTTAATCAAAATTAAACTAAAATATAATAAAAATAAAGGGAAAATGATTTTTTAATTTAAAAGGGTACGAAAAAATTTCGCCCCCTGAAGGAGCCGAAAGGCTCCATTTTTGTTTTTAGAAATTAAATTTTGTTAAAATTAATACAAAAAAGTTTAAAAAGTGTTAATTTTTGATTAAAAAAATAAATAAAAAATGCTACTTAATATTTCTAAAGAAGATGCTTAATTTATTCTAAAAAATAAACATTTTTGGTAAAATATTATTGAGGTGATAAAAATGACTTTATCAAAAATAAATAAAAAAATCACTTTAGAATATTTAAAAGAATCTGAAAATTTATACTATGATCGAAAGTCAGCAAAAATTGATTTAAAATTAGTGCTAATGAAGTAATGGCATTTGCTAATGCTCAAGGTGGGGTATTAGCAGTTGGAATTAATGATAATGGTGAAATTGAGGGTTTTAATAAGTATGGAATTAATAAATTTAATGAAGCTCAAAAAATTGTAAGTTCTTATTTAAAACCTACTCCAATTTGTAATTGCGAGATAATTGAAATAAATAATGTAAAAGGTGAAGATGACAAAATACTTTTATATCATATTGAACCATCTATGAATAGAGTAATAAGAAATGTTAAAGACGAAGTATATTTGAGACAAGGCGATTCATCTTGTAAATTAACATATGATCAAATTAAAAGTTTAGAATATGATAGAAATGAAACAAATTTTGAAAATCAAATTGTTTGGGACTCAAATATTGAAGACATAGATAGTGAAGTTGTAGAAGTATTTAAGAAGAAAATTGATACTATTGATAATGATATTTCAGTTTTGAAAGCAAGAGGATATCTTAGAGAAGTAAAAGGTGATATTAAATTTACAAACGCTGGTATGTTATTGTTTGGAAAAAATCCTTCAATTTATTTTCCTTGTTCTCGTTTAAGAGTAATTAAATTTGAGGGAAATGATTTTCAAACAGGAACATCAATGAATATTATAAAAGAAAAGACATTTGACAAAAATTTGTATAAGATTTTAAACGAAGCTAAAGAATTTATAAATTCACAATTACGTGAATTTAGCTATTTAAATAAAGAAGGTGTTTTTGAAAAACATCTTGAATATCCAGAGTTCGCCTGGTATGAAGGAATTGTAAATGCTGTTACACATAGAGATTATTCTAATAGTGGGGAGCAAATTATTGTGAAAATATATAACAATAGAATGGAGATTTCTTCTCCAGGCAAACTTGGCGGTTTTGTTACTTTAGATACAATGCGTGTAAAAAGATATTCAAGAAATCCACAAATTGCAAGAGCTTTAGTTGAATTTGGTATAGTTAGAGAATTGAATGAAGGAGTAAAAAGAATTTATAAAGAGATGTATGATTTTAATTTAAATGAACCAATTTATTCAGAGCCTGATAGAAATTCTGTATTGTTAGTTTTAGATAATGATATTGAAAATAGATCTAATATAAATAAAATGGCTAATAATGATAGTGTAAAACATATATGGAATGAATTGACTTATCCTGAGCAAAAAGCTATTGAATTTATTATAAATAATAGTGGAGCGACAAGAGAGGAAATTAGTAATATAATAGGTAGAAGTAAAACAACTGCAATTAATTTATTAAATAAATTGATTGATAAAGAGTTGATTGTTTGGACTGGTACTTCAAAAAAAGATGTTTATGGAAAGTATATAATTAAATAAATTATACTTATAGCACAATCCAGAACAGAGCAGAACAATTCAGAACAGAGCAGAACAATTCAGAACAGGGCAGAACAATTGGAACATCTATCAAAAAATTTCTAGGTAGCAAAATCTTGAACTTTTATATTTATACTTTAATTTATTTTAATCAAAATTGGGAAAAAATAAACAAAATTCAAAGAAAAATACAGGCTTTAAAATTAAATAAACCAAAATTTAATAGCTATCTGAAGGAGCCGAAGGCTCCACCTTTTATTATTATTAATTAATTTTATTTAAAATCATTATGAAAAAGTTTAAAAAATGTTAATTTGGATTAAAAAACTTTCAAAAAATGCTACTTAAAATAGATAACATTTAATAAGTGTTATAAAATAAGCAATACTATTATGAACTAATTAAGGTAGCAAATGTGCAGATATCATCTGCGTAATTTTATACTCAAAAAATTTAAGATAATATTAAATGTTATGTTTAATAAATTGGTCAGTCGTGACTGACTAATTTGAAAAGTTGTGAGATGAAAATATAAAATGTAATATAGAATATATTGGAAAAATTAGGCAAGAGATAGCTAAATATTATTATACTGTTTATAAATCTTTTGCTTACGATAAATCGAGAAATAAACTTGATGAATGTTTTTGGATTAATAAAGAAATATATGATAATATATTAAGTGAAATGAAATTAAGGATATAAATATTAGATATGAAAATATTTTAGAAAGTGTTATTGGAAGTATAATGTTAGCTGAACTAAATAATATATCATTAGAAATAATAAAATTAGAGAAACTGGTATAAATAACTATTATAATGACAATAAGAACATACCACATTATATTAATTATAAGAAGGAAGAAAAATTGAAATGAAAAAAGAAAAGCTAATTGATGAATTTAATAAGATAAATTCCAATAGTAATTTAAATGAAATTCAAGAATATATTACTAAAATGATGCAAGTCAATGGCTTTAACAATACACCTTTAGAATTGTTTTGCTACTTGACTGAAGAGGTTGGAGAATTAGCAAAAGAAGTTAGAAAAACAGAAAAAAATATGGATATGGACATAAAAAAGGAATATGACTCTTGTTTAAAACATGAAATTGCAGATGTATTTATATATTTACTCGCAATATGTAATTCGTATAATATAGATCTTTTAGAAGCTTTTAAAGATAAAGAAAAGATTAATTTAGATAGGGGTTGGAAGTAAAAAAGAGAGATGACAATATGGATAAACAAAAAACTTTTTCAGATAATGTATTAGAATTTAATGAATGGTTAGCAAATATATCTTTAGAATTATTTGATAATTATACTATTAGTAATCCATTTAGTGGTAAAAATAGAGTACAAATAAGAGAGATTACGAATGCTTTTTATAAAAAATATTATAATGACAATAATAAAAGATATTTAATACTTGGGAGTTCTCCAGCAAGAAAAGGCACAGCAACAACAGGTATTCCATTTGAAGATGCAAGTCATCTTTATAAAGAAACTGGTATTATGATTGATAATTTTTATATAAATAAATCATCTTCTGATTTTTTGTATGATGTTATGGAACAATATGGTGGTTGTGAAAAATTTTATAAGAACTTTTTTATGAATTTTGTATGCCCATTAGGTATAGTAAACGTAAATTCAAAAGGAAATGAAGTTAATTCAAATTATTATGAAAATAAAAAATTGGAGAATGCTTTGTACAATTTTATTATTGATTCTTTAAAAAAACAGATTGCTTTTGGAATTGAAACATCTATATGTTATTGTATAGGAAGCGGAGAAAATTTTAAATTTTTAACAAAAATTAATGAACAATATAAATTTTTTGATCAGATTATTGCTTTGGAACATCCAAGATTTATTATGCAATATAATTCAAAAGATAGAAATAAATACTTGGATAAATACATTAATGCTTTAAATAATAGAAACTAAATTAATAAAAGGATAAGAAAAAATTCTCACAAGTAATTAAAATATAGATAAAAATTTATCAAAAAATTCAAGATGAAAAACATTAAAAAAGCAGAATAGAATATTTGTGTCTTAGCCAGTACTGCAAATTTATTTCCACCATTTGCAAAATATGGGATTTGTATAGAAAGAGAATTATAAAATGAATGATGTAATTGTAGAAGAAAAGGAAATAGAAAAAGTTGAAAATTTAATCTATGAAGTTCACGGTTATGTTTGACTATGACTTAGTAAGACTTTATGAATGTTAATGAAACTAAAACCATAAATCAGGCAGTTAATCCCACTTAAATAGATTCCCAGAAGATTTTATTTTTAATTAACAAATGAATATGGTGGTGTTAGAAAAATGCCATATGTTTTTACCGAACAAGGAGTTGCTATGCTTGCAAGTGTTCTTAGAACAAGCGTTGCATCTTCAATGAGTATAGATATTATGTGTGCCTTTGTAGTAATGAAAAAGTACATATCTAAAACTTTATTAGAACAGACATGTATAAATGAACTTGTTTTAAAAGATTCAAAAGAATTGATTTATTAGAAGAAACATTATCAAAATTTAAAGAAAAAAGTAATCCTTTATTCTTTAACGGACAAATATTTGATGCATATTCCAAAATAAAAGAAATATTTTCACGAGCTAAAACAAATTTAATAATTGTTGATGCTTACGCAGATATTACTATTTTAGATATAATAAAGAAATTAAATGTAAATGTTATAGTTATTACAAAGCAAAATGGATTACTTACAAATATGGATATTAAAAAATATAATAATCAGTATCATAATTTAACTATCAAATATAGTAATACATTTCATGATCGTTATTTTATTATTGATAATAATGAAATTTATCATTGTGTAGCATCTATTAATCATGCTGGTGCTAGAACTTTTAGTATTAATATATTAGAAGATAAAGAGGTATGTGATGCTCTTAAAAATAAAGCTAATAAAATAATAAGTAAAAAATAAAAACTGAGATTATTCTCAGTTCCTAACATTTAAAGTGGAATCATCATCCTAATGCTATATCTAGGATCATCATTAGGGAAAAACCGATTAGGGTAAATAAGGCCATTAAGTCTTTTTTTTGATTTGTTTGGCTTTCTGGGATTAGTTCTTCAACAACAACATATATCATTGCTCCAGCTGCGAATGCTAATAAAAATGGTAATAAACTTTGCATTTTCATCACAAGTATGGCTCCAATAATTCCCGCAATTGGTTCTACAATACCACTTAATTGCCCTAAAAAGAAAGCTTTGTTTCTACTCATTCCTTCTCTTCTTAGGGGCATACTGACTGCAGTTCCTTCTGGAAAGTTTTGAAGGCCTATTCCGAGAGCTAATGTCCATGCTGCCATAAGAGTTGCCCCATCAAGACCATATATTACAGATCCAAAGGCAACACCAACAGCCATACCTTCAGGAATATTATGAAGAGTAATGGAGCTTACTAGCATTACGCAACGTTTAAAGCCTAGATTTTTTTTGCCCTTTTTATGTTTTTTTTCATAAAGATCATAAATTTTATCTCCAATATATAAGAGAATTCCACCACTAAAAAATCCTAAAAACACTACAAGCCATGGAATCATATTTAAATTTTCGGCCATAGAGATTGCTGGTGCAATTAAAGAAAAGAATGAAGCTGCAATCATGACTCCTCCCGCAAATCCAAGCATTCCATCCATTATATTTTTATTTACTTTTTTAAAAAAGTAGACTAGTGATGCTCCAATAGCAGTGATACTCCAAGTAAAGAGAGTAGCAAGTCCAGCTTGAATGATGGGATTTAAGGATAAAATTATTTCTAACATAAATACCTCCTTATAATTAATTTATTCATTGGGGGCATTTGTACTTGGGCAAATATCTTAGTAATTTATATTTTTTATTTTTCGTCATTATTCTTCATTGTTTCTTTTCTTTTTTTATGATATAAATATATTATACTGGAGTGATGTGTGTGGATTTTGATATATCTTTAAAGAATCAAATACAAGAAATAGAAAAGGAATTTCAAGAATATCGGCAAAACGTTGTAGCTGAAAAATATCGAGATAATTTAGATGAGTTTGAACATCTTTTAGAAAAAGCTCATAAAGCAATGGATAAATTTGTTGAAGACCATAAGATACATATGACACCTGAAGATATGGAGCGAGTTATTTCCGCATCTCATGAATGTGTAGATTATATTGAAAATAATTATAAGATGATGAAAGAGATTATTGGTAGAGATCGGTCTATCAGTGGTGCTACTGCAGATTATTTGTGGGCTAAAAATTTAATTGTTAAGCACATGTTGTTACGCGAAGAAGTGAAGAAAAATCTGCTTTATATTGAAAAGATTTCTTATCAAATGCGCACTGATTATTTGAAAACACATTCTTTGGAACAATTGAATGAAAAGTTTGTTACTATTTCTAATTCTCAAGGAATGCCTAGGATTATTGCACGTGAATATGCTGAAAAATTTGAGAGTATGACCAAAATGAGTAGTGATCTTTTGTTACTCTTACAGCAAGATTTGAAAAAATTACAAGATCTTTATAATTCTTATGCCGAAAAGAAGGATCCCATAGATTTAGGGATTATTTCTAGTTCTTTTTCTAATGAAAAAGATAATTTACTAAGTGATGAACAGCTTGATCAAGAAGAGAAAAAAACTGTGGACCTTCTTCATAAGTTATTTAGTGTTAATGGAATGAAGGAAAAAATCAAATTTTCGTTTGAGGGTAAAGAGTATACAGTGCTTATTTCGAGTGGACAAAAATTTAAATTTTTAGATAATTTAAGTTCTTTAGCTTATTTGCGTTCTATTAAGAAGGCTAGAAAAGAAATTGTTCAAACAGAAGAAGTTTCTATGAAGATTGATGAAGATTTGGTGGAAGTTAAAATTGATCATGGAATGATTGAAACTATGACAAATCAACAGGCTACATCGTATTTACAATCTATCATGCTTCGCATTGAGAATATGAAAAGTATGAATTTGTTATCCGTTTATGATGCGACTTATAATAAGAAGCAAGTTCCAGCTCTTTATATTAATGAGTATGAAGATTGCAAAAGATTACTTCAAGAAATTGCTTTCCGAGTTGATAAACAGTATTTAAGCACTTTATCATTAGTGGATAAAGAAAAATATTATCATAAATTGATGTATCAGATAACAAAATCTGATCGTAAACCAAGAATGCTTGTTAATGGTGTGGAAATTCCAATTATTTATTATAAGTCGTATATTTTTTGTCATAATGCTCTTCAAAGTAAGGAGTTGAAAGAAGTAGTAGAAACACAAAAAAGAATTGGTGCTTCACCAGATCCGCTTTTAATTGAAGAGAAACCTTATCATTCTGAATATGTAATTGATGAAGATTATGTAAAAAGATTGGATGAAAAAAGACAGTTGTCTTATTATGCAAATATGATTGGAAAAATTGCTTCTAGTGGTATAACTCCAACTGTTGTTTATAAATCATTTGGGGTAAAATTAGAAATTCCAGTCCTTTATGTTACAATGGTTCAAGAGTGTGAAAGAAGGGCTAGTGAACTAAAGGAAACTTTATCTTATAAAATTGATGAAGAATTAGTTTCCTCAAAATCTTTGCCTGAACAAAATAGATATTATCGAGATTTGATTCGTCGTATTTCAAATTCTGATAAGAAGCCTAAAATAACAGTAGATTATAAGGGCATGCCTTTAGAAATTCCAGAGGCGTATCTTTCAACTTATAAAGAGTGTGTAAATCGTTTAGAAGAGCTTCAAAAGAGGATACCTGCTTTTCAACCAACGAAGCCAGAAAAGAGTTATAAAGTAAAAAAAGTACGTAAGCCAATAACTCAAAAGGTGAAAGATTTCTTAAAAAAGATTCCAAATCGTGTTAAAGTAGCTTTAGGTGCAGTTGCTACTGCTGCTACAGTTGTTACTTCATTTGTTGCTGGCTATCAAATGGGAAGTAAACACGTAGAAGAGCCAGTTGAAGCTCCTGTTGCTATTGATATTTCTGATTTGTCTTCTAGTTATAATGTAGATGAAGAAAATATAAATGAAGCTAATGATAAGATTGATCAGTGGGCAGAAGCTGTGACGCAAAGTGCTGTTTCACAGTTTGGAACAACATTTACTTTAAATGAAAACGCTATGGTTCATACTGATCCTTATGATTTAAGTAATCCAAAACCGATCTATTCTGGTTTTCAAAAATCACTATGTTCTATTGTTAATATTAGTATTAAAATGCCAGATGGAACAATTCAAGATGTTAATTTTACACGAGAAAATGCTCAAAATTTAGTTAATGATTTGATTTCACAAGGTGGTGTTGTTGAAACTGTTGGTTTTGTGGCAGAGGAAGCAGAAGCTCATTATCGTGAAAACGGACTTCCTACTGGGTATATTACTTTAGATAAAGTAAAAATTGATACTCGTTCTACGGATTTGTCTTCACAAATTATGGATTATTTAAGTCAAGGAAGGAGTCGCTAGTATGGAGTTGTATGATATTGTTACTTTAGATAATGATCGTGATTATTCTGTGATTAAAATGGAAGAATATCAGGGTGAAACTTATTGTATGCTTATTGAAGTTGATAAGGAAGAAAATCCGATGGAAGAGTTATTAATTCTTCGCAAGGTTTCTTTAAATGATAAAGAGTTTGAATTTGAAGAACTCTCACCTGAAATGCTTCAGGAAGTTGCAGAAGTTTTTAAAGATCAATTTTTAAATGAAGAAGAGTAAAGTTTAGCTTTTGTAAATAAAAATGTAAACCTAATAATGGTTTACATTTTTTTGGTAATTGTTGACAGATTAAAATCTTTTGTTTTTTTTATAATAAGATTAGGTGGTTCTTATGTCAAAACTTCTTCAGATAATTTGTTTATGTTCTCTCTTAGTGCTTTTTGTTAGTCCAAAGTTTGTTTATAGTGAAGAAAGGAAAAGTTATTATATTATGGAAAATATTAAAACTTTATCTGATTTTTTAAAAGAACAGGATTACTTTGAAAATATTACTCAAATATGTCATGAAGAAGAGTGTTTTGCAATTGACATTCATGATTTAAAACATTCGTTACAATCTATTGAACAAAAGGTTCTTACTCGAATTCAATTACAGTATGGAAAAGAGGTTGCTTTACAAACAGAATTAAAAGGCTTTTCGATTACTAGGATTTTAACGCGTTAGTTTTCCTTGGTAAGAGTCTCTTTTTTCTAATTCTTTGTTGATGTCGTTTAATATAACAAATTTTTTTAAAACCCATGAAGGAGCAATTAGGTCTTCTTTTTTGGGATCTCCAGTAATGCGATGAATGATAATATTTTCTTTTAATTGTTCTAATTGATTGCAGACAATGTCAATATATTCTTCTTTTGTTAAGATTGGAAAGGGTTTTTTTTGATACATTTTTTCTAATGGAGTATTTTTTAAAATATGTAACATGTGAATTTTGATGCCCCAAATGGGTAATGTATTTACATATTTTACAGTGTCTATCATCATTTCTTTGCTTTCACCTGGAAGTCCATTAATAATATGCACTATGATTTTTATTTTTCTTTTATGAAGTTCTGTGACCATTTTTTCAAAATTTTCTAATGTATGGCCTCTTTTTATTAGTTTTAATGTAGAATTGTGTATTGATTGTAATCCTAGTTCAATAGTTAAGTCAGTACGTTTGTTTAGATCTTCTAAATAATCTAGTGTTTCTTTTGATATGGCGTCACTGCGGGTTGCAATATTTAATCCAATAACGCCATCAAGTTTTAAAACACTTTCATATTTCTCTTTTAAAACGTTTAAGGGAGCATAAGTATTAGTTCCAGCTTGAAAGTAAGCTATGTATTTTCCATTACTCCATTTTTTTTCCATTTCTTTTTTGATTTTTTTGAATTGTGTTATGATATTATCTTCTTTATTTCCAGCAAAATCTCCAGATTCATTGCTGCAAAAAATGCAGCCAGAGCCATTTTCTTTGTTGGGACAAGAAAATCCTGCATTTAAACTAATTTTATAAACTTTACATTTGTATTTTTCTTTATAATATTCATCAACAGTGTGGTATCTTTTGATGTTTGGATAAGCTATTTTGGGTAAATTATATTTCTTTCTTAAAAATTGATCGACTTTTTGAAATATTTTTTGTAGTTCGTATGTGTGGAGCAAGTAATATGCTACTTCTTTTAAAAAAAATTCATATTCTTCACTTTTTAAGTAAGTTTTGCTATATCCTTTGGGACCATATTTTTTTTCAATATATTTGTAACATCCCCAAAACATTTCTTCAAAGGTATAATCTGGATAAAATTCTAAGTAATAGCTTTCTGTGCTTCTTAGTATTCCTTTGATAGAAGTAAAGCGGTCTGAGGTAGAAATGATTTTTCCATATATGGAACGAGGAGTATTTTTGGAAGAGGAACGGTGATCTTCAACAGCTTCTTTCATAATTTTTCTTTCTTCATCTGTAAAGAAGATTGGAAGTATTTTGTCTTTTTCTAATATTTTAGCTGAATTTTTCTCATGATTTTCTCTTCCTTGGTAACATGCAATGTCATGATATACTGCAATGGTATAAACCATATCTAAGTTTACATTTTGATCTTTTGCAAGTTTTAAGCTTCTTTCAATTACTTCGTAAATATGCCAACTCTGATGAGCCCAATCATTTCTTTCATATAAAGGAATTATTTTTTCTTTTAAATATTTTTTTAATTCTCTGTTAATCATCTTGTTTTTTCACCTCTTTTTAAATTTTATCAAATTTTTATTATGAGATAATAAAAAAGTATGATTAATCTTAATTGATTTTTTACTTGAATGATTTTTAATAATTTAAAGACATCGAGATTTATGGAAATAAATCTATAAGTTTTAGAGGAGATGTGCTATTTTTTTCTTGTAGAATTATAGTTGGTACATTGATAAGAAGTTTAAAACATGATAGAATTATTTAGAATAAGAGGGTGAAGTTATGGCAGATTTTTTTTCACACTTACAAGTTGATTATTCTAATAATCGTAGTAAAGCAGAAGCAATTTTTCAAGGGCAAACTTATCGAATCACTATCCTCACAGAACGTTTAATTCGTTTGGAATATAGTAGCGATGGTATTTTTTTCGATGATTTAACAGAATTGGTTCGAAATCGAAATTTTTCTGTTCCTGAGTTTCAAGTTCAACAAGATGAACGATTTTTGGAAATTACGACCAAATATTTTCAACTTCAATATGCAAAAGAAAAACCTTTTGTAGGAACTAAATTATCTCCTGATGCTAATTTAAAGGTTACTCTTATGAATACTGATAAGATTTGGTATGTTGGTCATCCAGAGGCGAGAAATTTTGGAACGAGTCCAATGAGTTTGGATGGGAATAGCGAAAAAGTTAAATTTTCTAAAGGGTTATATAGTGTTGATGGATTTGCATCATTGGATGACTCTCATTCGATGATTTTGATGCCAGATGGTTATTTTACAACTCCTAATGCTACTCGGTTTGATACTTATTTGTTTGTATATCGTCGGGATTTTGGACTATGTTTAAAAGATTATTTTGAGCTTACTGGGTATCCTTCTTTAATTCCTCGCTACGCTCTTGGAATTTGGTGGAATAAGAATGAGATTTATAATTTTCAAGATACGAAAGATCTGCTTTTAAATTTTAACCGAAATAGTATTCCTTTATCTGTTTTATTACTGGGAGAGTTTTGGCATTTAAAAGATGGAAACAATTTAAGTCTTTATAAAACTGGTTTTACTTTTAATCGAAATTTATTTCCCGATCCAGCTTTTTTTACAAATTATATGCATGAGAGGGGTGTGCAAGTTGGACTTCAAATTGATCCAAAGGAAGGAATAATGCCTCATGAAGATGCTTATGATGATATTGCTCGTGATTTAGGATTAGGAGATCGACATATCATTCCATTTCAAGTGTTTGATAAATTTGTTTTAACTAGTTATTTTAATCGTTTGATTCAACCTTTAACAGTAAAAGGAATTGATTTTTTCTGGTTAGACTATTATGAAGAAAAAGACCCTTATACGATTCGAGCTTTGAGCTATTATCATTTTGAAGACTATAAGCAATATCCTGAAAAACGTGGACTCGTTATGAGTCGAAATGGAGGAGTAGCTGCTCATCGCTACCCAGTGTTATTTAGTGGTGAGACTACTGTAAGTTGGAATACATTAAAGACACTTCCTTATTATAATTCTCTTGCTAGTAATTTCGGAATTAGCTTTTGGAGTCATGATGTTGGAGGTTATAAAGATGGAATAGAGGATAGTGAGCTTTATGCACGTTATGTACAGCTTGCCTGTTTTAGTCCTATTTTTCGCTTTTCTGCACAAAGGGGTCATTATTATAAACGAGAACCTTGGAAATGGGATATTAAAACATTAAATATTGTAAGAGATTATTGTCGTCTTCGTCATCGTTTGATTCCTTATTTGTATGGAGAAGCATATAAGTATCATAAAACTGGATCTCCTTTGCTTCAGCCACTTTATTATTTAACGCCAGAAGTTTATGATGAACCTTTTTTTAAAAATGAATATTATTTTGGAACTGAGCTTTTTGTAGCTCCAATTACAGTTAAGAAAGATTTGGTCATGAATCGTGCTATTATGCGATTATTTTTACCTGATGGTATGTGGTATGAATTTAAAACTGGAAAAAAATTTCCAGGAAATAAACGCTATGTTACTTTTTATAAAGATGAAGATTATCCAGTTTTTGCCAAAAAAGGAAGTATTATTCCTTTGGCAGATTTTGATGATAATATTAATGTTACGAATCCACCAAAATCTATGGAGATTCATGTATTTCCTGGTAAAAGTAACACATACTATTTGTATGAAGATGATGGATATAGTTCTTTATTTGAAAAAGGTTACTATATTATGACAACGATTGATTATAATTATTTGCAGAATAATTATACACTGATTATTCGTCCTGTTGAAGGTAAGAGTGGTATCATTCCTGAGACTAGAGATTATAGAATTAGATTTCGAAATACACGAGAAGCTGATGATGTAAAGGTTTACTATGACAAAGATGTTATATCTTTTGAACAATATGTTGAAGATGAGGATTTTATTATTTCAGTGAAAGATGTTAAGACTACAGGGCAATTGACTGTAAATTGTAAGGGACAGGATATCGAAATTGATGCGGTTCGTATTATTAATGATGAAATTGATTCCATTATTAGCGATTTGAAAATAGAAACACGATTAAAAGAAGAAATTGCTACAATTATATTTAATGAAAATTATGATATAAAGAAAAAACGTATTGAAATTAAAAAGTTGAAGCATAAAGGTCTTGACTCTATTTTCATTAGAATGTTTATGAAGTTATTAGAATATGTTTCAGAATTGTAAAGTATATATTAAATAATTTCTTGTTACTTGTGTCTTTTAATGGTAAAATGAGTGTAAAATTAATGGATGGTGTGTTTCATGAGAAAGCTTTATGTTTTAGTTTTTTTGTTGTTTGGTGTGGCTTTTTGCACTGAAGTGTCTGCAGCTGGGACAATAAGTTGGAGAGAGTCTGAACGTATTGATTCTACTCATTTTGCCTTTTATATTGATGCAATTGATTTAAATATAAATTATCTTTCTACACAATTTGAAATTGGAAATGGGGAGATTATAAAGGTTTATCCTTTGAACGGCTGGGATTGGCTTCAAACTGGTTGGAAGAATATATTTGTGCATGATGGAACAGTATCTGGTAATTCTAGGATTGCTCGGGTTGTTGTAGAGATGTCAGGGAATGCTGGTTATTCTTTGCAAGAAGTTTTAGTTCATAATTATCAATGTGATGGTGATGGCCACTTTTCTTTTGGACCTACAGGAAGTTTGGTAGATACAAATACTTTTATAAAACAATGTTATAGCAATGATGCAACGTTAAGTAATTTGACTGTTAGTCATGGAACACTGAATCCGACTTTTCAAAAAAATGTAAAACAGTACAGTTTAACTGTTGATTATAATGTGTCAAATATTACGTTTAATCCAACGCTTAGTGATAGTAATGCTAGAGTAAAATCAGGAACAAGTTGCTCTTTAAAAGAAGGAGAAAATACTTGTAATATAGTAGTAGTGGCTGCAAATCTTGATGAATTAACTTATACTATTCAGGTTACTAGGAAGTCAGCACCTGTTGTTACTCCTCCAAAAAGCAATGATGCAACGTTAAGTAACTTAACTGTTAGTCATGGAACGTTGAATCCTAATTTTCAAAAAAATGTAACACAATATAGTTTAACGGTTGATAATAGTATTTCAACTATCACTTTTTCACCAACACTTAGTAATAGTCAAGCAAAAATAGTGTCTGGAACGACTTGTTCTTTAAATGAGGGAGTTAATAATTGTAATATTGTTATAACTGCAGAGGATGGTACCACTAATACTTATATGATTCAGGTTACCCGTAAAAAGGCAGTAGAACCTGATAAGCCTTCTTTGGCAAGTGATGCTACGATTGCTTCTCTTAAAACGTTAGAAGGGGTATTGAGTCCTCAATTTGATCCTAATATTCTTTCTTATACTATTACTTTAAATCGAAAAATAGATAGCTTTGAAATTACTTATTTTGTTAATTATGAGCGTGATAATCCTAGTTATCAGGGACATCATTATTTGTGTTTAATTGATGATAATATGAAATGTGATATAGTTGTTACAGCAGAAGATGGAACTACTACAAAAATTTATCAATTTGCAATTCAAGTACTTATTGATAAGGATCCTAGTGATGGGGGAAATGATTCTATTGGTTCTGAAGATGGTAATAAAGGTGATTCTGATATGAATGATGGTACACAGAGTTCAGGAGAAATTGATAATCCTCAAACAGGAGATATCCTTAAACCAGGTTTGCTTTTATTGTCTTTTTTGGGTATTGGTTTTGCTTTAATCTTTTTAAAGAAGAAAAATTCTATTCAGAAGCTTTAAAAATTTATTTTAATTATAAATTTCATGTGATATGATAATACTATATGGTGGTGAGAATAAAAATGGAAAAACTATTAACAAAGAAAAACATAATTATTATGGCAGTTGTTTGTGTAGTGGTAATTTTAATGGGGGTTTTCTATATTACTTTGCAACCTGCTCCTGTGGAGGAGAATAAACCTAGTGAGGATATTATTGGAAATGATGATATTTATAATCCAGTAAGTCCTACTGAAGCGGTTGATTTTTACTCAGATGTAGTATCTACTTGTGATGGAGTTATGATTTTAGAGAACAATGAAAATTCTTGTAAATCAAACAATGATTATAAGCAAAAAATGATTGGTTATAGTTATGATGGAGAAGATTTGGTTGTTTATGTTAATGTAATGCATATAGAAAATGGTCATGGGTATAAATTGGATGGTACTGATTTGGGAATTTATAGTGAAGATAAAGAGTCTGAATTATTAGAAGGTGGTACTACATACTTATATACTTATCAAAAAAATAATGACAATTATACTTTTTCTAATATGAAATTAATGGAGTAGAAGCTTTTTAGCTTCTTTTTTTATCAAAAAGATTTAGTTAAGTAGGATAATTTTGTTTGAAATATAAGTGTGATGATTTTAATTAATAAGAAGTTTCTTGATTTTTTGTTGTATGGTTTGTAGAATGGTGGATTATTATTTGATTATATTTGTTTATTTGAAGTAGATATCTTGGAAAAAATATGACAATTTTAGTGTTCTAAAGTAAAAAGTTTTATAAGAACGTTGATATATTTTTAATAGT
>CAJUGF010000017.1 GCA_910585915.1 uncultured Bacilli bacterium
AAAAGATGGAAAACAATATAAATTACAAACAAAAAACTTAATTTAACAGGCAAAGCTCACGGATATTGATTATAAAAGTAATCACTAAATAGTAATTTAGAGGGGGATTAAAATATGAAAGAGCTAGTAGATTTTGCAGTTTTAATAATAATATATTTTTGGAAATTTTATAAGAAATGGAAAGAAAAAGGTAGAGATGTACTGCTTGTAAATACTTTAATGTATATATACTTATCTTTTGTATTATTTTTTACCTTAATGCCTATAATAACATCTTTACCATTTATATTTAATCACCCATACGATTCAATGAATTTAGTTCCATTTATTGATGTTTTAAATGGTAGAGGTGATTTTATTAGACAAGTTGGATTAAATGTGATAATGACAATTCCTTTTGGTTTTTTAATGCCTTTAGTAAAAAAAGAAAATGATAAACTATTAAAAGTTGTTTTTTATACTTTTTTATTAAGTCTCGGAATTGAGTTATTACAGCCTTTAATAAATGGTTTTAGATCAGCCGATATAACAGATTTAATAACTAATGTCATCGGTGGAATTATTGGATATATTATGTATTTAATATTCAAACCATTAATAACTAAAACATTAATTTATATAAGACATAGATAATTGCAACTTACAATTTCTGCAACAAATGATATTGCTTTAAACTAAGATAAACGATATAATAAATATATCAAATATCAGTGAACTTATTTTTTTGCTGATGAGTGCAAAACCCCATCAGTAAACGCACCAGATTGATACCAAACTCGAACTTTTATGTTTCGAGTTTTAATATGTTTAAAATTTTGATATAATGTTTATAGAAATGAAATTGATTTATGTCAATTTAGTAAAACACACTTGTACATTGACATCATCAATGAACGTGTTTTATTTGTATGTAAGAGAAGAGGTAAGTTCAAATGGCAGATAAAAAAATACTAGAATTTTATAAAAAAACAAGTCTTTATACAGATTTAGGACTATATAAGGAATTTGCTAAAGGGTTACCGAATGATATTGAACAATTGTGTTTATTACAAAGAAATCAAATTATACATCCTTTTGATTTATCTAATGAAGCTATGAGAAAAGATAGCAACTCATGTTATGGAGATATGACAAAGATACCTGCAACTGCATTATGTTATGAGAACGATTTGTTTCCTACTGCACAGGCTATGTTAGCAGAATTATTAAGAAGAAATAAAAATTATTCACTAAATAGAAAAATAGAAGATAAAATTCATGTTTGTTGTAGAGAACAAGCAATTTTATTGGCAAGTATATTAAAGGCAAAAGGAATTTCAGCAAGAGTAAGAAGTGGTTTTGCTAAATATGTTAATACTTCTGGAAAAGCGGCAGGTGATCATTGGATTACAGAATACTACGATATGAAAAATGAAAAATGGACATTAGTAGATGCAGATATGTTTTTCTATGAAGATGTATTAAACGAGTACCATATAGATTTTAGTTTATTAGATATTCCTTATGATAAATTTATTTTTGGAGCAGAAGCATATTTAGGGTTGAGAACGAGTAAATTTAAAGATGAAGAAATATATTATGCATCATCTCCATTAACTTTAGGCATTAGAGCTTCAATTCATGGGCTATTTTATGATTTTCATTCCATTATGAATGATGAAATAATATTTTTACATTTACCTAAATACATTCAAGATAAAAATTTCGAATTGAGTGAAGATGAGTATAAAGAATTGGATGAATTAGCTATGTTAATGTTAAATGTCGATTCTAATTTTGAAAAATTATTAGAGATATGGAATAGTAAAGCAAAATTTAGAATTATGTCTGGGGCATTAAACGACTAAATCATTTGTTCCAATGACAGAATAGTGTTATACTATAGTCAGTTTATAAATTATTACTGACTATTTATTTTGCTCTTGGAGTTGTTGTATGTTCTTCTGAAAGGCACCATTGATATAGAATCAATCGAAAGATTGTTTTTTTCTTTCTAAAAAAAGAAATTGATGAGGTACTAGAAAAGAAAATTAATAATCTTTTGAAATTTAACAATATTAAATCTAAATAGGAAAATGGATATATTATTAGTTTAACAAATATCAATATTGTCTATAGAAAGCCTCATAAACTTAGAATAAATTTTTTTTAATGAGTATAAAGACATTTATATTAATGATTTAAGTAGGTTTATTTCTTCAAAAAATATGTAAAGAATTTTTTTAATATTGATATAATTTAACTAATATTGTTCATATATATTTTTGTTATTTTTAGTACTTTAGACTCTTTATGTCAAAGACTTTTGACAAACAAAAATCTATCTTATATATAAAATGTAATTAGAGGTGCAGGATGAATATTGGAACAAGAATTAAAAAATATAGAGAGAAACAAAATATTTCACAGGATGAATTAGCATTAAAAGTATTTGTTTCAAGACAGACAATTTCAAATTGGGAAACAAACAAAAGTTATCCTGATATAAAAAGTTTAACTATGTTATCTAATATTTTTCATGTATCTTTAGATGATTTTATAAAAGATGATATAAAGGAGATGAGAATAATAGTTGATCAAAAGAAAATAAAAGAATTCAATATAATGAGTTATATTTTTCTTGCAGAAATGTTAATTGTAATGATTAGTGCATATCCATTATTTAGTATGGATGGATATGTAGGTGTAATTATTTGGCTATTATTTTTTATAGTAACATTTTTCACAGCAAGAATCGTTGAGAAATTTAAGAAGAATAATGATATTCAAACTTATAAAGAGATTATTGCTTTTGTAGGAAATAAGCCATTAACTTATGAAGAGTCTCAACAAGAAATAGGAAAAAGAATTTATCAAAAAGTCTTGTTAGCTCTTCTAGCAGGTATAATAACTTTCATTATAAGTATAACAATGATATTTATTATGAAACAAATATAAACAAGTAAGATTTTAGGAGGTACAAAATGGAATTTTGGATAATTATGATAGGCTTTATATGTATGGGTGGAACTTGTTCATTAGCTGGTACATGGTGGAGCAAAAAGAAAAAAGAAAAAAATAAATAGTAAGTATATTAGGCAGATCTATTGGTATAAGGGATTTGCTTTTTTATTGTTAATATTAAAATTGTTGGAATTGTGTTATAATACACTCGATTTGTTGGTGGGGGATATGAAATTACAAAATTTTAGCATTTTAGAGTTACAAGTATCTTTAATGGGGGAGCATGATTTAAATAAAGTGCGCTTTATTATTTGTTCTTATTTTGATTCTCGAATTCAACGTTCTATTTTTCTTTGCAATGATGAGAAGAATTCCTTAATATCATTTATTCAATATGTTAAGTTTAAATTTCATCGAAAGGATTGCAATGGTATTTTATTGTCTATTATGAAACTTCTTGTTTTATCATATGACTATGAACGTTATCATAATTTTCAATCATTTTTAAAGAGAAAGAATGGTTGGAATGATATTGAAATTTTAGAATATTTGGATATTGTTTTTAAAAATGCATTGTGTTGTGCTAATATGATTTTTATTCAAGAATTATGCTATCAGTATTTGAAAAAATCTCAAAATTCAGATAAGCTGTTTCAACTTTTGAATTATTATTCAACTTTAATTGACACTGAGAAGCCAAGTTTACGAAATGAAGTGAACACTTATTATTTAAAACTTTTAGAGCAAAAGAAATTGAAACAAAAGTTATTGAGAGAAAATAAAATACTCATTAATCAGTTTCAAAATAATGATTTTTTTAGTTATCATTTTTCTAGATCAAGTTCTCGTTCAATCATTAATGAGAGGATTATTACCATTGATGATGTAAATTCTCCTGATTTAGATGGGGCCTTCAGTATTCAAAAAGAGGATAATATTTATTATTTTAAGGTGTATGTTTCTAATGTACCAGATTTTTTAAAAAATAATCCTTCATTGGCAAAGGAAGCTTATCAAAGAGGAAGATCTTTTTATATTCATGATTTTAAACAGAAAAAGAATAATCAATTTGATATGCTACCACCTATTTTATCTCATCATTATTTATCTTTAAAACAATGGAATGCTAAGGAGGTTATTGCTTTTTGTTTTGTTATTCAAGATGGGAACATTATTTCTTGCTCTGTAGAACCATGTTCTGTTCGTATTACTTATGCACTTACACCCCAACAAGCCAGTGTTTTAATCAATAGTTCTTTTGATCATGAAGTTTTACAACGTGATTTAAAGTATTATCAATCTTTATGTAAGATGGTTTTGAGTCAAACTAGTGAACCTTTTTTGTCTTCTTTGAACGTTTCTGCAATTTCAGATTTGATTGCGTTTCCTTCTATTTTACTAAATTATTATATTGGAAAAACAGCGCAGTTTGCAATTTATCGTGTTAATGGGAAGTATACAAAAAATTTTGGAAAAGGGTATACTCATTCTGTTACTCCTCTTAGAAATTTTGTTTCCGATATTAATCTAGCTTTTTATTTGGAACAAATGGGTTGTTCATCTTATTCATTTGAAAAATTGAATTATGTTGAAATGCATATCGATGAAATTTTAGGCCATTTTAATGAAAGAGAAGGTATTCAAAGACTTTTAGATTCGCATCCTTCTCTTGCTAGAAAATTATGGAATAAAAAGTAAAAAATGTTGCAGTAAATTTTCTTTAGGATATAATTTATCTATGTAGAGGTTGAAGGATATTTATGAGAAAAGTGATTTTATTTGTGAGTTTTTTTGTATTAGTTTTATGTAGTATTGTTGAATTTGGTATTTATCTAAATTTTCAACGTGTAGATATTGAAACTTCTATTCCTCAAATTAAAGAAAATGTTCCTAAAATATCTAAAGAACATTATGAAGCTACACTTTTTATGGTTGGAGATGCATTATATCATGATGGAGTTTATAAAGATGGGAAACAAAGTGATGGAACTTATTCTTTTTTAAAAAATTTAGAATTAATGCAACCTATTATCAAGCAGTATGATCTTGCTTACTATAATCAAGAAAGTATATTAGGTGGAACAAATTTGGGTTTGTCAACTTATCCTAGATTTAATTCTCCACAAGAAGTGGGAGATGCTTTTATTGCCTCAGGCTTTAATTTAGTTAGTACTGCAAATAATCATACTTTGGATCGAGGAGAAGAGGCTATTTTACGTTCTTATTCTTATTGGAAAGGCAAAGAAGATGTGGTTATGGCTGGTACTTGTGATTCTTTTTTGTGCCAAGAAAATATTCCTATTTTTGAGAAGAATCATATATCTTTTGCTTTTTTATCATATACAACTACAACGAATGGGCTATCTGTCCCTAAAGGAAAGGATTATTTAGTAAATTTGTATTCCGAAGAGCGAGTTTTTAGGGATATTTCAAAGGTGAAAGATCAAGTCGATGTAATTTTAGTTGCAATGCATTGGGGAAATGAATATCAAGATTATCCTAATGAGAGTCAAAAACAAATTGCTAATTATTTAGCTAGTCTTGGTGTTAATATTGTAATTGGTACGCATCCTCATGTTATTCAGCCCATTGAACAAATTGGTGATACACTAGTTTTTTATTCTTTGGGGAATTTTATTTCAGCTCAGAATGGTATTCATAAATTGGTGGGTTTAGCTCCCAACGTAACTATTACAAAAGATATCGTAGGAGATCAGATAACAATTGTAAATACTTCTTTAGCTGCAAGACTTACTTATACTTATTATAATAAACGTTATCTTGATTTTAAGGTCATTCCTTTTTCTTCATTGGATTCTTCAATTCTTTCTAATTATGAAGTGATTAGTAATCAAAAGAAACAATTGGTAGAAAGTTATGATATTGATATTGAGTGGTTAACATAAGTTAATCTCTTTTTTCATATGCATTTAATGGTGATGTGTATGAAATGTAAATTGGATCTTCCTTATCCGAAAATTTGTGTGGCTCAAAAAAACCCTCAATTAGCTCGTCTTTTAATGCATTGCTATGCGGGTGAAGTGAGTGAAGAAACAGCCATTCATCAATATATGTATCAAAGTTTTTATTTGAAACAAGAAAATGCAGAATTATCTGATATTTTATCTCAAATTGGAGAAGTTGAAATGCGACATTTACAAATGCTGGGATTTTTGATTCGAAAATTGGGCGTTTATCCTTTGTTTTTAGATCCAACAGATAATTATAATGCTTTTTGGAGTGGAAAGTATATTTGCTATGAAACTAATTTAACTGAAATGTTTCAAGCAAATATTTATGCTGAACAGAAGGCGATTAGAGAATATAATGCATTGATTCAAACTATTGATGATGAATGTGTGAAAGAAATTTTGAAGCGAATTGTACTTGATGAACGTCTTCATTTAGAAATATTTGAGAAAATTTTGGCAAGTTTATAAAAAAGCTTTGCTTTTTTTTAAAATTTGTGTAAAATAGAAGAGCACGAAAGGGGGAAAATTTTAAATGAGTGACCAAATTTTATTAGATAAGTATTATTCTTCTCAGGAAATGTCTTTGCTTTTTGCTTCAATATTTCAAGCTGCTTTTCATCAAAAGACTAGTAAAATGTTTTGTGATTTAGTAATCGAGGATATTCAGAATTCTAAATTAAAACAATATGCAGAAGCATGTATTGAATCTTTGAATGTACGGTTAAAAGCTTATTATAATTTCTATCAGGCTATTATTCAAAAAAAATTAATAGATTATCAAGAGCTTATTGAAATTTTAGATTTTCATTTTGATGAAGAGGGAAATCTTTATGGGAACGATTTGTTGAGACTTATTGTGGGAATTCAAACTTCTTTGTCTTTGCTTGATATTACTTTTTCTATTTCACGAAATGAAAATCAAGTATTGAAATGTTATTCTATGACTCAAGGTAATATTCCTACAAGTGATTTATTTTCTATTGACTCTTTTGGATCTGCTAGTGTAGGATGCATTCCTTTATCGAAGAGAAAAAAGTTAAAAGAAGAGAATTATCAAAATGAGCTTTTATTAAAATATGGATTTGATATTCCTCATTTAAAAAGAGCAAGAAAGTAGAACTTTTCATTAGGTTCTTCTTTTTTTTCTCAAAAAAGTTAATTAATGTTATAATGATAGTATTAGGGATAAAGAATAGGGAGGGATTTTTGTTATGAAGTATGATGCCATTGTGATTGGTTCTTCTACTGGAGGATTAGTATCTGCACTTACCTTACAAAAAGCACATAAAAAAGTGTTGCTTTTAGAAGCTAATAGTTTTCCTGGGGAATATACAACAAGCTTTGTTCGAGGGCGTTTTGAATTTGATGTTTCTTTCAATGAATTGTTATGTTTTGGAACAGAATCTTCTCATGGAGAGTTGTACGAATTGTTTGAACGATTGAATCTTTTAAAGCACATGAATTTTTGTAAAGGGCCTCAAAATTATGTGATTTATTTATCAGATACAGATGAAACCTTTGAACTTCCTTTTTCAGTTTCAGACTTTATTTTGAAAATGGAAGAATATGTTCCTGATAGTAAAGAAAGTATGCATGATTTTTTTGAGCTTGCTCGTGAAGTTCTTGATGGTCTTTCTTATATTGTTCATAGCAAAGAAGAATTTGATGAGACTTTTTTAAAACAAAATTATCCTAATTTTATGAAAGTATCTGCTTATTCTGTTGATGAAGTTATGAAACATCTTCATATGCCAAAGAAGGCGCAGGATATTTTATGTGCTTATTGGGTTTCTTTTGGTAGTCCAACCTCAACTTTATCTTTTGTTTCTTTCGCTTCAGCCTTTTATTCTTTTATTAAATATGGCATATGGTCTTCATCTTCAAAAAGTTCTAGTATTGCTTCTTCTCTTATTGATGAATTTGAACAAAGTGGTGGAGAGGTTCAATATTTGTCGAGGGTAGTAGAAATTATGATGTCTGAGAATCAAGTTATTGGTGTTCGTTGTGATGATGGCAGAAAGTATCAGGCGTCATATATTGTTTCTAATGTTTCTCCTACGACTTTTTATGGAACATTGTTACCTGCATCTTTTAGAGATGAGAGAATGAATCGTCTTTGTAATAGTAGAACTTTAGGGGCTCAAGGACTATCAATATATCTTGGCCTTAATTGTAGTGTAGAGGATTTAGGATTGAATCATTATCGTTATTTTCTTTTTCATTCGTTTGATAGGCATAAGGAATATTTGCATATGAAAGAGATGTATCATACAACATGTCAAGCTGTTGTTTTAAATCTGGCTAATCCTCATTGTTCACCAAAGGGGACTACTATTATACAAATTAGTTCATTTTATCCAGAAGAAATATTTTCAAAATATGTTAATGAAGAAAATTATTTTGAAGTGAAGTCAATAATAGCAGATACTTTTATTTCGGCTTTGGAACAAGCGACACATGTTAGTATTCGTGATGCCATTGAGGAAATTGAAGTGGCTACTCCAGTGACTTTTGCAAGATATGGTGGACACCCAAATGGAAGCATTTTTGGATATATGGCAAAGGGTTATGATAATTTTTTACCAAGAGTAATGAATGCTAAAAATGAAAATATTTTTTCTAATGTTCGTTTTTGTGGGATATTTGGATCTTATATAGCATCTTGTAATGATAGTTATTTTGATGGAGAAGAAGTGGCATTGGAAATTTTAAAAGAAATGAAAGGGGATTTGACTCATGAATATTAAGATCAATAAAAATGAGAAAAAAGATTTTGCCAAATTTGGTAACCTTTCTCATGATCGTGATGTTTGTATTCGTCAAGCTAGTAAAAAGGAAATTCAAACTTCTTATTTTGCTAATGATCTTGCTTTAAAATTGCATCCAAATTCTTTTTATGTTCGAGTGAAAGATATTATTATGGAAACGCATGATGTTAAAACTTTCGTTTTGGAACCAGCAGAAGCTAAGGGTACTTTATCATTTCCAAATTATCAAGCAGGACAGTATATTACTTTAGAAATACCACTTTTAAATTTTATTTATCAAAGACCTTATACGATTAGTTGTTCTACAACTCATAGAAAAAATGGAGAAATACAAATTACAGTGAAACAAGTTTATAATGGTATTTGTTCTTCTTATATATTAGGTGAGGTTCAAATTGGAGATGTTTTTTTAGCACATGGCCCATTTGGAAATTTTGTGTATGATCCTATTCGGGATTGTAATCATATTATTGCTTTGGTAGGTGGTAGTGGCATTACACCTATTATGGCTATTGCTGAAAGTATTTTTGATGGAATAATGGATATTCATTTAACTATTTTATATGGAGCTAAAACGAAAAATGATATTATTTTTAAAGAAAAGTTAGAAGAGATGGCAAAACAATGTGAAAAAATTCAGGTTATTTTTGTTTTAAGTGAAGAGAAGAATGAGTGGTTGCGTTATGGATTTATTACTAAGGAGTTAATTGCTGAAGTGATGGAAGAGAAAAATAGTTTTTTTGTTTGTGGGCCCACTTCTTTCTATCAAGCTATGAATTCTATTTTATTGGAGCTTAATATTCCAAATAAATTTATTCGTCATGATCTTTATGTTGATTATATGAAACCACAGCTAACTGATACTTTTCAAGTGACCGTTTTAACAAATGGAGAAGAGAAGAAAATTGTTTGTAAAGGGAATGAAACTCTTATGCAAGCGATGGAAAGAGAAGGTATTAATGCACCAAAACGATGTGGTGTTGGAGAATGTGGATTTTGTCGTAGTAAATTAGTATCAGGAACAGTATTTACAGATTATGAAGCTGTACGTAAAGGTGATAAACAATATCAATATATTCATCCTTGTGCATCTTATCCAACAAGTGATGTAATAATTCGTTTGCCATTTTAGTTATGTGCCTTTTAAGAAAAAGATTTTTCTGTTATAATATTTATTAGAGTTGGAGGGGAATTATGGCTAGAAAGAAAAAAGATAATGTTCCTGTGACGTTAAGTAATCAAGAATTGATTCCTAGTATTATTGGAGTTATTGATGATAAAGAAAAAAGTAGTTGGCCTTTGATATTTTTGTTCTTGTTTTTGATTGGATTTATCGTAGGTTTGCCAACAATTACTAATTATATTACTGGAGAAGATAATATCATTGATTCTATTTCTGAAAATAAGAACAATGATCCAGGAAATGTTAATTTACCAACAGATGAACTTCAATTTTATGATTTTAATGATCATTTAGTTGTAGAATTGGATGGACTTTCTTTTCAAAACTTTGTTGTTACAAATGATAAATTATCCCTTATGATCATGAATAATTCAGCTGCAAAGGATTATTTAGTAGCTCATAATCTGTATTTGGAGTTGTATGATTCTAATCGTACTTTGTTACAGCGAATTCGTTTGCCACATGAGAATTTAAGTAAAAATACAAATCAGACATATGAATTTGAACTTAATGATGTTTCAGACATTAAGCAGATTGTTATTGATGAAAAAAAAGAAAGTGATTATCCAGCAGTGGCTTTAAATAAAAATAGTGATGATGAATATTCTCTTGTTTGTACTAAGGGAGAGGAACGGTTGGTTTATACTTTTGATGCAGAACAAAAATTACTATTGATTGAAGATGTTGTTAATTTTTCTTCTACTAATCCTTTGTATAACCAACTGTTAGTGGATTATCGTCAAATAAGTAGTAAGTATAATGTAATTGAAGGTGTTACTTCAAATCTTGTTGAAGTAGGAAGTGGTTTTACTGTGACTATTTCTCTTGATTTAAAAAAGGTTGATCTATCTAATCGTACAGTTAAAAATACTCTTGATAATGAACTCTATTATTCAAAAGATACTCTTGGGAAAGTTGTTTCTTTTGAGCTTTCAGCAATGAATTATCAATGTCATTAAAAATTGAGGAAGAAAGTGGCTTTTCTTCTTTTTTTTTGGTATATTTATATGTGATAGAAACCTATTTTAGAGAGGAAGTAGGGTATGAATTATCAAGTATCGATTAATGATTTTGAAGGACCATTGGATTTATTACTACATTTGGTAAAAGAAATGAAAATGGATATTTATGAAATTAATACTGGAGTTATTATAGGAGAATATTTAAAATATATTCATGGATTGCAAGAATTAAATATTGATATAGCTAGTGAATTTTTGGTGATGGCTTCAGAATTAGTTCATTTGAAAAGTAAGATGTTAATTGGGAAGTCCTTAGAAGAAGAAAAAGAAGAAAGTGAATTTCAAATTGAAAGTGAAGAAGATTTGAAGAATCGCTTGATTGAATATCAAGCATATAAAGAAATTACAAGATCTTTACAAGACTTGGAAGAGAAACGGAATGATGTTTTTACAAAGGTTCCCGAAAATTTGAAAGAGTATATGGAAGAACCTAAATTAATTAATGATGGAATTACTATAGAGGATTTGATTCAAGCATTTTTAAATTTGCAAGCTCGTATACACTTTAAAGAACCAATTAATACAAAGATTACAAAAAAAGAGATTAGTGTGGAATCAAGAAAGAATCGAATTTTACATGTATTAGAGGAAAAGGGAAGAGTTTCTTTTGAAGAGTTGTTTGAGATTTATACGAAGGAGTATGTAGTAGTTACTTTTTTAGCGTTACTTGATATGACAAAGAATCAAGAGGTTGTGATACAGCAAGAGAACAATTTTGAAAAAATATGGATTGAAGTAGAAGGTCGATAAAAATGAATTTGTTAGGTGTTTTGGAAGGTATTTTATTTGTAGTAGGGGATGAGGGAGCAACGCTTGAAGAAATCAGTCGAATTTTAGAGATTTCTAAGGATGAAGTAAAAAATTTGTTGTTGGAGCTTAAGGAAAAGTATGAAGGTGAAGACCGAGGTTTACGTATTCGGTATCTTGGAGATGCGTTTAAGCTTACTACTAAAGAAGAGCATAAGTCTTTCTATCAAAAATTTTTAGTGAGTAATACAGATCATCAAACTCTTAGTGCAGCAGCTTTAGAAGTTCTTGCAATTATTGCTTACAATGAACCAATTACAAGAGTTGAGATTGATGAAATGAGAGGTATTAGCTCATCATTTACTTTACGTAAATTGGTTGCTAAGGGACTTGTCAAAGAGTCAGGGAAAAGTGATTTGCCTGGAAGACCAAATTTGTATAAGATAACACATGAATTTTTGGATTATTTTGGGCTTGCTACTAAGGATGATTTACCAGATATTTCATCTTTATTACCTAAGGATGAAGATCCAGAAAAGGACTTGTTTACTTCGATTTATAAGGAAAATGAATTATGAAATCATTTTTAAATTTTCTTTTAAATGAAGAGGATTGTCAAGATATTGCTTTTCAAGGAGAAAAAGTGGAGAAGCGTGATTTACATTTTCTAAATGTTTATCAATGTAAATTTACAAATTGCGTATTTTCTGCTTGTATTTTTGAGAGTTTCAATTTCTCTGCCTGCACATTTGTTAACTGTAAATTTCTTGATACTTCTTTTTTTTCTTGTACGATGAAAAAAAATTATTTTTTAGATTGTGATTTTGTAAATGTAAAATTTACAGAATTAAATTGGAAACAAAATAAATTTGAGAGAGCAATGTTTAAGTATGTAGAAATGCGAAAAAATAAATTGGAATTGGAAACTTATGATACATGTAATTTGGTAAGCATTGAAAGTTTTGAGGATCAGTTTTTTGATGTTTCTTTTTCATTGTCTCATATTTTGAAGTCTAGTTTTCAAAGTACATTTTGTGATACTAATTTTAATACATCTTCAATCGAGGATACTTTTTTTGATTTAAAAAAATTTAAAAATTGTTTTTTAACACCTTCGCAAGGCTTAGAATTATTAAAGTACTATGGTATTACATTTCATTAATTAAGTAGTATAAAAACATTATTTCTTCTAATATTTCGCTTATTCTTATTATTGTTTCTAAATCAGGTTCTGTTCTATTAGATTCCCAACTTGAAATTGTTTTATCAGTTACAAAAAGCTTGTCTACTAGTTGTTGTTTTAACATATAAATATATAATATTTTCTCTACAAATTGTAGCGTTATGACATATTGGCATAGCCAATATGCAAGTGTGTTTACTAAATTGTCAAAATTTAGTAAATGCCATTGTTATAAAATAAATAACTTGATATAATTAGTATTAGGAATATTTAATCGTTGAGTGCTTGCCAACTTTCATGTGAAAGGAGGCTGATGATATGCATAAGAAAGATTTTTTGATTCTTTCTCTTATTCTAATTATCTTCTTACTCATAGCCTTACTCTTTACTTTTTTAATATAGTAAACTATCATAAGAAAAAAGCACTCAATTTACTTTCGTAGATTAAGTGCTAACCAAATCTTTGGCGAACACTCAACATGGAAAGGTTAAGTATTCCCTTTTTTATTTTATGCAAGTTTCCTTGACATATTCATAATAACATAAAAACGACTTTTTGACAAGTCGCTTTCTATTGTTACTCGAAGTTCGAGTTTCCTATCAATCTGGTGCGATAGTGATAGTTATCTACAACTTTTCGCAAAATTAAGTAATCAAGTACATATAGTACTGACTTCATATCTAAATTATAAACTATTTTTACTAATAGTGCTATACCTTTTGAACATTTTTCTAATTAAAGATATTTGCCAAATTATCAATGTTGCTAATATTATCTATTGTTGGTATATGAATAAAAATCATTTTAGTATTTAATTTGTTATCATCAATATATTTAAGTCCATTAAAATAAATATTATTACATAAGTATGCCCCTGCATTATTCGATATAATGGTTTTATAATTATTAATACAAAATGTTTCTTTTAATGATGTAAAATCATATTTTGTTTTATATTTTATTTTATCTTGACCAACAGTTTCAATTTTTATAGTATCTTTGTCTAAAGGGGCTTGACCAAATGAAATAATTAAATCATAGTTTTTACAATTCAATTCTTTTTTTAGTTGATTAACACTAGTGCTGAAACTATTTCTTAAATACAATTTATTATCACTATTAATTTTGTCTAACAAAATTTTTGAAGAATTACTTTTTCCATTAAATGCTGTAAATAATACTTTCATATATTATTTTTAACTATTTTTCCTAACTCATTATATTTACCATTATATGAATGATCGGCTCCCTTAATAACTTGGATATTACAATCATTAATATTATTACTTAAATATCCTTTTACAATATCAATAGATTGAGTTAAAACACATTCATCGACATCTCCAAATATTACTAATATAGGAATATCTAAACCATTAAGGACATCACTTTTTCCATTTATACCATCTGCATATCTAATAAAATCATTATCCCCACCAGGTAGAAAATCATTATAATATGTTCCTGCAGCTATTTTTCCATTAGCCATAACAGAAAAATCAATTAATTCGTTTTCTTTGTTCTCATTTACTAATCGAGTCGATTCTTCCTTTGCAATTTTATATTCTTTTTCACTTAAAAACTTTTTACCTTCTGATGGAATATCACAAGGAGCAAGTAATACTATTTTCTTAATACTCTTATCTTTTTTTTGATTGTAATAATATAATACTTTATTGCAACCATAACTATGTCCTTCAAGTATTATTTCATTATATCCTTTTTCCTTTACCCAATTAACTATACCTTCAATATCTAATATGCAGTCTTTAAATCTTTCTAAACTTCCACCAATAATTGTATAATCGTTTCCCTTAAGTAACTCTGTAATAAAATCTCTACCTCTATTATTAAAAGTTAAAAAAGCATAACCTTTACTTGTATAGGACTCTGCTAATACATCTATAAATCTATTTTCATAGAAATTTCCATTTAATCCATGAACATGTATAACAACTTTTTTAGTATCCTCACTTGGAGTATATAAAATACCTGGTTGTTCTATTTCATCAATAGAATTAATTCTTACTAATTTTTCTCTCATAATTTTCCTCCTTAATTTTTAAACTAATAAGATACCGCCATTTACATTTATATTTTCACCATTTATGTAATCTGCTTCTTTACTTAATAAGAACAGAACTAGATTTGCAGTATCCTCACATTCTCCTAATCTCTTACTTGGATTTTTAGATGCAGTTTCTTTTATCTCTTCATCAGTATAACTTTGTTTTGCTAATGATGTTAATGTTAAAGATGGACTTACAGTATTAACTCTTATATTATATTTGGCTAATTCTAAAGCACTAACTTTAGTTAACATTATAGTAGCAGCTTCAGCAGTGCAATAAGCCAATGAATCTAGCATAGGTCTTTCTCCTAATCTTGAAGCAATATTTACAACTCTTGGATAATCAGATTTTTTAAATAATGGAATTGCATATTTAGTACACATCCATCTAGCAACTAAATTGACATCTAATTCTTTTCTAAATTCTTCTGGTGTTAAATCTTCAAAAGATAAAATTTTATCATAGGCAGCATTATTTACTAAATAATCTAATTTTCCAAATCTTTCATCAATTTTTTTGAACATTAATTTTACTTCTTCTTCATTCGATATATCAGCCTTTATTAATAATATTTTATCATCATATTCTTTAAACAATTTCATTGTTTCTTTTGCATGTTCTTCATTATGGGCATAATTAATAACAACAAATGCTCCTTCTTCTAATAATTGTTTTGCCATTTGTTGTCCCATACCTGAAGTTGACCCTGTAATAAGAGCAACTTTATTTTCAAATCTTTTCATTTCACCATTTCCTTTCAAAATTTTTCTTTCACTTATATTTTAGCATAAATAATCTGTTTAATCACTCTCTAGAAGAAAAAAAGAAAATTATTTTTATCTTTCAAAATCATCTTTATCTTTAGAATTGTTTTGAATAATTTCAATATCATTGTCATCAAGTATATCGTCATCATATAAATCATTAATAAAGTCATCATATTTATTAGAAGAGAAGAATTTATTTTGTAAAAATTCTATAAACTTTTTCCATAACTCTTTAAAATAATCAACTATTTTTTGTAATTCTGATACTTTATCTTCTAACTCATCAATAGTTTCATTTGCATCATCTAAATCATATTCTAATTCTTCAATTCTATCATCACGATTTTTTATCTTCTTTTTCAAGTTTCTAACTTCATTAGAATGTTCTCTTAAATCATCTTCATATTTTTTTAAGACTATATTTATATCATTTGCCTCTCTTAAATTAGAAGTAGTATCATTAGTTTGTTCTATATATTTTTTAATCTTATTTATATTTTCGTTAGAAATAGTAAAGTTATTTTTATTAGTGATAGTAGGTTTCAAATTATTAATAATATCATTAATCTCATTAGATTTATTTTGTAATTCATCAGTTTTACTATTTAATTCTTTAAGTTGTTTTTTATATTTTTCTTGTTCTCGTTTGAACTTTTTATATTCATTCATATTTGCAACATTAATATCAACATTTCTGCCTTCTTCTTTTGCTTTAAGAGTATAGTTTAAATGATAAATTCTATTGAATGAATTAATACAATATTCTCTCATTTTGTCTTGAATATTCACTAAACTTATTTTATTAAATACATCAGATTTACCAACTTGTTTTTCCATACCATTTTTCATTCCATCTTTAAAAGGAACTCCAACAATATGTAAATGTGGACTAGATTCATCAAAATGAATGGTGGCATTTGCTATTTTAAAGTTAGGTACAACTTCTTCCAAATCTACTATTTGTTCTTTAAAAACTTCTGTCATTTTTTGCTTAAATTTATCATCTTTATCAGCCCAAAAGTCCATATCTCCAAGTTCAATAATAATCTCACAAGCAAGATCTCTTTTGTTATCATTTGAGATATGATTAAAATAATTTTCTATCTTTCTATCATTTCTAGTTTGCTTTTCGTTATATCTAATTCTTGCTTCTTCAAACAAATCTAGATACAAATTTTTAGTATCTTCTACAACAGAAGAGGTACCTTTAATCGTACAAATTAATTCTTTATCATCATCATATTTTCGTAAATTATGTTTATCAACTTTTGATAATTGTTGATGATTTTGTATTGCATTATTAGATAGAGAAGTAGTTCCAGTTTCAGTATTTTTTACACTTCTTCTTGCTTTTTTTGATTTATTTTTATCATTACTTAAATGTAATGAATAAGATAATTCTTCTTTATCGTTCATATTTTATATTCCCCCTTTGTAAACAAGAGTCCTACTATTTATAGTAGGGTTATTTTGGTTTGCCTAAACCTTAGAATCCACCTGTCTTATTTCGTAATAACGCTAAACTTCGTAAAGCATTAAAACTACACAAGACTTCTGATAAAATAGTAAGCACTGCTTATTATTTTATCTATGAAAATTATTCTAGTAATTGCAAACTATCGTAAGCAATTCTTTCATAATTTTATTTAACAAACTTTTCCCACTTTCATTGAAACATTGTTTCAACAAAACGTGTTCGTTTGTTATAACTTTTAATTTAAAAGTTAACAAAAAATTTTATTCTTCCTTATCTAATTTAGATTTTATTTCTTCAAATTCTTTTTCAATTTGTTCCCTCTTTTTTCTTGTTTCTTCATCTAATTCATATTCAGTTGAATCAACAACTGGTGGTAGATATTCAAACACATCTTCTTCATTTTCTAGTATTGATTTATCTCCATCTTTTACATAAATAACACCAAGCTTTAACTTATCAATTTTATCCATTTTCTTATAATCTTCTAGTGGAAATATTCTAACAATTCTTCTTTCATCATAGTAATTGAAGAACATTACTTTATCTTGATAATAATAAGTTGCTTCATAATAACCAACATTATAAAATTCTCTTAATCTAAAAATATGCTCACTTACTTTATCAAAAGGAAGATATTCACTAAATCTTAATTTCGTAACAACATTACCAATTAAGGCATAATCTTTTTTATCTAAATATCCAGCATCATATAATTCATTACAAGTATTACACATATTCTTTCTAAATAAAATTTCGTCAACTTTGCACTTATGATTTGAACTTTCTTTTAATTTGATTTCATCAATATACCTCATTACCAAATCTTGTTTTTCTTCTCTTGTAAGTTCGCTCCAAGATAGATTATTTTCTTGATATTCTTTTGGGTATAGCAATTTATTAATATAATCAATATCTCTTTTAATCAAAATATCATCTGGTGTTAAACTTAAATCTTCACAAACTTGACATTCCTTTAATCTGCTTTCAAGTTCAGTAATTGTTGTTTCAACAATTTTTCTTTCTTCATCATATTCTTCTAACTTAAATGTACCATTCACATATGCTTTTTTAATTCTATCTAGTTTTTGATTTTGATTTGATATTTCTTTTTGTATATCTTCTTTTGGATTTTCTATTTTCGTTTTAATCATAGGTAGTAGTGTTTGATTCACAACACTATCATATTCGTTAATATCATCTATAAAATGTTCAATTTCTTTTTCAATTTCAGTTTCTTTGATAGTTAATTTACAATCATTACAATAGTAGTAATAGTAAGAGTTTCCATTCTTTTTAGTTGTTGCTTTACCACCAAGTATTCTTCCACATTTAGGGCAACATAATTTTTGCAAGAAGATATATGTTAAAGTTCTCTTATAACTTCTTGAATTTTTCTTTTGTTGTACTTGGCAAGATTCCCATAATTCTTTTGATACGATTGGCTCAACAACATCACTATAATAAACTGGATTTTTTGTTCTTTTACCATGAACAAAATCCCCTTTATAAATTTCATTTTCAAGTATTCTCATAATTGTTGAATCATACCAATTTGTTTTACCTAATACTTCTTCTTTATTAAATAGATTGGCAATTGTTTGATAAGAATTACCCTCATAGTATAAATTAAATACTCTTACAATAGTATCTTTGGTTGCTAAATCTGGCACTAAAATTTTACCCTCTCTTTTATAACCAAATGGACTCTTGTGGGGAATGTGTCCAACTTTTATTGCACCTGCTAAACCTATTTTTGTTCTCTCACTTGTTCTTTCTATTTCGTTTTGTGAAACTGTAGTTAAAAGTCTAGCAACCATTTTACCATTTGCATTAGTAGTATTAATATCATCATTTGCACAATCAAGATAAGCATTATTTTCATCTAAAAATTTCATAATATGTTCCATATCATAAACACTTCTAGTTAATCTATCTAGTTTTAAAACAACTATTGTATTACATTTCTTATCTCTAATATCTTGTAATAGTTCTTCAAAGGCTGGTCTATGATTTCCAGTTTTTGCACTTATTCCAGCATCTTTATAGATTTTATAAATCTCATAACCTTTGTACTCACACATTGCTCTTAATCTTTTTTCTTGTTCTGGTAAACTAAATCCCTCTCTGGCTTGATCTTCTGTACTTACTCTTACGGAACACATATACCGTATTATTTTAAAACTCTGGATATCATCAATTTTGATTACAAAGTAAATACCAATATCACTATTGGTACTCAAGCAGAACAAGAAAAAGTCCATATTGATAAATTAGATATAACTTTATCATTAGGGCTTTAAAATAGCATAGTTCAAATTAAAATAAATAATTGTTGAATATAAAACTACTAGTCATTTTTGCTAGTAGTTTTAAAATTCGGTTCTTATTTCAAAAATTACTATTTCCTCATTATAAATACCAACTGGACAATCATAAATAGCAAATTCTACTATGACATCTAATAAATCGTGGTCAATAATGTATCCATAAATCAAATCAAAACTAGGAATTGAATTTAAACACTTATCAAATATATTTGTTGAATAGTTAAAATCAGGATACTTTTCGGCCATTTTTCCAGTAAAATTTGGATTCGTTGATCCAATAAACCAAACGTCATTATTTTTGCTAATCATAATGTCGCCAATTAATACAAAATTGGACACATAATTATAAGAGCTGACATTGATAGAAAATAAATTAAACTTTTCAATTTCCTTTAAAACATCATTTTTTAATACTTTGAAATTATTATCTTTACACCCGACTATTTCTTTACTTCTGACAGCATAAAATTTTGCGGGATACTTTTCTAAAAACTTTGATACTTCTTCTTGTTGACCTCTATAAAATATTTTTTCTGGAAAAGAATTTAATTTTTTTGTTTTATAGTTTCAACACTTTCAATTTTATTTCTAATTTTCATATATTACCACTCAACAATATTCAAATTACTAAATCTTTCTTTCCAACTTGATACTTTCTTATCATATAATTCTTTAGAATTTCCATTATGTTTTATAGGTCTAATCGTTCTACTATAAATATCACTTAGCCCATATGGTGCATAAATTTTAATATTACCATTTATCTTTGTAATTCCTATAGCATGTACAGTGGCTATCCATTTACTCATAGCATCTTCTGAATTTTTATACTGCTCAACATTTTCGCCCTGATCATGTTCCATTTTCCATAAATGCATTCTTGCTTCATTTGAAACATCAACTTCATAATTAAAACCATTTGATTTAACATATTCATTAATAATATTATAATATTCTAAATCTTTTTCTACACTTAAATCAGAATTATTATAATAAATAACATCTATATCTTTAATCCCAAAATTCAATTCTTTTCCATCATAATAATTCCAAATTGTTTGAAAAACTGAACCAGCTGCAATATAAAAATTTGGTAATTTCAATTCAGTTATATAGTCTAAAACCGCCATCAAATCTTTATTTTTTTCTAGTATCGAAATAAATGTTTCATATTGTTCACTTAAAGTTTTATAATTCATTATATTCCTCCAATTTTTTTATTTATTACTGGTACAATTATATCCTAAAATGTAATTTTTTCATATATCTTGGTTATAAAAAAATAAATATGTTAGTATCTATATTTGTTAAAGTATAATTATTTATTTTTAAATTACTTTTATTTATAGTCTTTTTCAAAGATTAAATACAACATTTTTCCCGAAAAATATCAGACATTTAATCCTTATTGACTATAGAAATTTGCGTGATACAATATAGTAGAATATGAAATAATTGTATCTAATGGTGCTACTTTTATTGTAAGTAGTGCTTTTTTCATATTCAAATATCTACATCTTCATCAGTAATTTTCTTCAAAACTATGGCCGTACTTATGGCTATAAAATATTCAAAACTTCTAAAAATTATGGCCGAAATTTTAGAAAAATTACATTAAAAAAGTGTGTACGAGTGTTAAACACATTTTGGAAAGTCTTTATTTATAAGGGTTTTAGAAAAGAGTAAAGTTAACGATTGTATAACAAATCTTTCAAATGTAAACACTAGTATTTTTTATAATACCTTATGAAATAAGGGAAAACTAGCCACTGGCTAGTTCTTTGTAAACAGGTTTATCCTGCTTTTATTTTGTTTTGATTATTTTAGAAAAAATGATATTTCTATGGCTATAGTTTTGGTCATAAATATGACTATTATTTTTCCAATTTTTATAATTTTGATAGCTATTGTTTAGTTACCTTTTTTTGTTTGTAGGGCTGTAAAATCAAGATAAGCGCGTTATAATTTCTTTAAGATATTTTAAAGAAAGTTGGTGCGTAACTATGATATGAATTGTTTAAGAATTTAAAGGGGGTAATAATTTATGCAGGAAAGAAGTGATAAAAGATTAGACTATTTAAAAACTTATGTAGCAGAAATTGCTATGCTAGAATTTATCAAAGATAATAACTTAATTGATAATAACGAATATAAAAAAATCAAAAATAAAATTGAAAACGAATATGCAAAATACAATAAATTAAACAATTCAAAATATAGTTTTGCATGAATAAAATAATTGAAATATGCTATTATTCAACAATTATGGAAAGGAATAAATGAATAATAAAGTTGAAGTAATAGCACCAACTTCTAAAACAATGTGCTTAAAGAAAACTTTAGAAAAGAAACTAATCAAGGCTTGTGCTTATTGTCGTGTTAGTACAGATAACGAAGATCAGAAAACAAGTTATGATTCACAACGAATTCATTATAAAAATATGATAGAAGAAAATCCAGACTGGGAATTTGTAGGAATCTATGCTGATGAAGGTATAACTGGTACACAGACTAAAAAACGAGAACAATTTAATCATATGATGAGTGATGCTTTAAATGGTAAGATTGATTTAATATTAGCTAAGTCTATATCAAGATTTGCTCGTAATACAGTTGATACTTTAAACTGTGTAAGGTTACTTCGTGAACATAATGTAGATGTCTATTTTGAAAAGGAAAACATTCATACTCTAGGTTTATCGAATGAATTATTTTTAACATTGTATAGTGCCTTTGCTCAAGCTGAAAGTGAATCTATTTCAGAAAATGTCAAAGCTGGTGTAAGAATGAAAATGAAACGAGGAGAATTGGTAGGAAAATATGCTCCTTTTGGATATTTATATGATAAAGAAAAAGATATGATTTATCCAGATGAAAATAAGAAAGATATTGTTACCTATATTTTTGAAGAATATGCAAAAGGTGTAGGTTTTAGAACAATAGCGCTTAATTTAAATTATTTAGGGATACCTAGTCCATCTAATCTAAAATGGTGTCATGCTTCTGTTAGAAGAATTATTATAAATGAAAAGTATGTAGGAGATTTAAAAACAGGAAAGTATTATACGAAAAATGTTTTAACTCATAAAAAGAAAGTAAATTATGGAGAGAAAGAACAATATTTTACAACTAACCATCACGAACCGATTATCTCTCGTGAATTATGGGACAAATGTCAAGAAATACTAACTATCAGAAGTAAAATCATTAAACCAGACGGAAATAGAGATAAATTTAGTCGTAAGTATGCTTTTAGTAGTAAAATCTTTTGTGGTATATGTGGCGAGAGATTTATCAGACGTTCTTACAAAATTAGAAGTAATGGTAAAGAAGTTGCTTATTGGGTTTGTCGTAGCCATCGGAATAAAATTGAATGTTCTAATCTCATTCATTATAAACAAGAAGAATTAGAAGATATATTTGTAATTGCTTATAACAAACTATTTCAAGATAGTGAGAAATACATCAATTCATTTATGAAAAAAGTAAATGAAGTCATCAATGAAAAACAAGATAATCTTAATTATAAAGAAATAAAAGATGAAATATCAAAACTTGAAAACAAATTATCAAACTTAATCGATTTACAACTTGATGGCTCTATTTCAAAAGAGATACTAAATCAAAAAAATATTGAAATTTCTAATAAAATTAAAGAGTATGAACAACAACTAAAAGATAACGAAAATATAGAGATAACTAGAAAACAAAAACTTGAACAAATTGATAAAATTTCTAATACCTTAAAACAATACAAAGGTCTTACTAAATTTAATGAAGAAGTATTTAATAGTCTAGTAGATAAAATTATTATTGGTGAAAAGTTAGAAAATGGCGAAGAAGACTTTTACAAGATTAAATTTATTTTAAAAACTGGTGAACTAATAAATGAAAATCTACCTAATGGAAAATTGAATATTGGTATCAACTTTGGTAAATATGGCTTCACAATAATCAAACAAGAACTTGAAGAAAAAGAAGACAATGTAACTGCCTATGTATTACAACGGCACACGAATATAGATTCCTGCTATTTTCTTTTCATCACTCATATTTTTTAATCCTCCTTTTTATCTTTGAAACCTAAAAAGAGGCGACAAAGACATATTAAATTTTTTTATGTCTTTGACACCTCTTAAAATCTAAATAAGTTGTATTAATATAATTTAAACTTCGTTTCATATTAACCCCCAAAAACATAAAACTTGTTTCTTGGTTACCTATTATAGATATTTAAAGTTTAAAGTCAAGACATAATTACCATTTTTTACCTATTTAAAAGGCATTTTAAGAGAAGTTGATGTATTTTAATACATTTAATCTAATGATTTAATAAAACTTTCTAAATCTTTTATTTCTAGGGAATTTGCTAGACTTCCAACATATATAGTTTTAGAATAATTAAAAACTAGAAAAGTAATACCTTTAATAATAACTCTATGTGGTTCTATATAATTCAAATTTGTATGTTCTATGTTTTTGATACTTCCATTAATGATGGTAGGTTTTGTATTACAAAAATCACATATAAATTCTATTTTCTTTTTTAATTCTTCATCAAAATGTAATTCTTTTGTTTTTAATTTAATCATCTAAATCTATTCCTTTCTTTCCTTAAATGCAAAAAATCAACTTCTTTTGAAGTTGATACTATATGTTTAAATCTAACAAAAGTTAGAATAGATTGCTCAATGGTGCCTTTGGTCGGACTCGAACCGACACGATACAAGTATCATTGGATTTTGAGTCCAACGTGTCTACCAATTCCACCACAAAGGCATGGTTTTATTATAACAAATAGTTTTTATAATTTCTAGTGAAATTTTATTTCTTTTTTCATATAATAATAGAGAAAGCTGTTTTGACTTTTTATAGTATTCATGATAAACTTTAATAGTTCGAGGTGATCGTTACATGTCTTTATCTAAAAACCAAGAGTTTCAGGAGATAGTTAAAGATATTTTAGATAATCAGAAATTTCAGAAATTAGATTCTGAACTTCATCATGGAATTAGTCGTTATGGACATTCTCTTCGTGTTGCTAGAGTAACTTATAAATTATCAAAGAGGTTACGTTGGAATTATGTTAGTGTGACGCGTGCTGCTTTGTTGCATGATTTCTTTTTAGATGAGCAATTAGAAGGCTATAATAATGCACAGACGTGGTGTAAACATCCTGAGGTTGCACTTTCTAATGCAATTCAGTATTTTGAATTAACCGATAGACAACAAAATGCTATTGTTTCCCATATGTTTCCATCTTGTAAGGTGATGCCAAAATATAAGGAAAGCTGGCTTATATCTTTAGTTGATAAAGGAGTATCGTTTTATGAGATGTATCGATTTAAAGCTGGTTTGGTTTTAGGAATTTGGGCAATTTTTTTCTTTAATATGATTACTTTACAAAAGTAAGAGTTTTATGGAACTCTTTTTTTCTTGGGTTTGGAAATTTTTATTAATTTTTGATATGATGGTAGTAGTTAATTTTTTTGTGGTGATGATTAGTATGAATCGTAGGGAGTTAAAGCAAAAGGCAAAGAAAAATTTTAAACAAAATTATTGGAAATGTTTTTGGGTCTGTTTTATTGTGCTTTTGTTAACTGGTGGAACTCTTATAAATACTTATCGTGATGTTAAAGAGTTTGATTCTCATAGCATTCAAACTTTGAATTCTTTGGAAGGAAAATCAAATTCTGAAATTGTGAATGAATTTGTTCAAGGGGTTACACATGCTGAGGTTTCTATCTCTAACAATGATGGTGTGATTGGGAATGTGGTTGATAATGTTACTAAATCGGGTTCTTTTGTTTTTGGAATTTTGAATGCTTTGAATCAATTTTTATTTCAAGATCATATTTTTGCTGGTATTATTATTGTTATCGGAATTTTCCTTGGCGTATTTTATTGGATTTTTATTGCTAAAGTTGTAGAGGTTGGGAGATGCCGTTTCTTTTTAGAAAATCGACTTTATTCAAAGACAAAAATGGGCAGGATTATTCTTCCTTATCGTGTTTTTAAAAGCATTAATGTTTCTCTTGTAATGTTGCAAAAGAGTTTTTATCAGTTTTTATGGTGTTTGACAATAGTTGGTGGACCAATTCAATTTTATTCTTATCGGATGGTGCCTTATTTATTGGCTGAAGATCCTTCCTTAAAAGGTAAGGAAGCAATTCAGAAGTCAAAGCAAATGATGAGAGGGCATCGTTTTGAATTGTTTTTGTTGGATTGTAGTTTTTTATTTCATATTATTTTAGGCATTTTAACTTTAAATCTATTTAATTTATTTTATACAAACTTGTATATGGAAGCCAGTTGTGCAGAATATTATATGTATTTGCGAAAATTATGGAAAGATAAGATTTCATTTCCTGATCAGTATTTAGAAAATAATTCTGAAGAGTTGATAGAGTATCCAGAGCAGTGTTATTTTTTGCCTCATCATGAAAGTCGTAATATTTTAAAACGTCTTGATTATAATCAAAAGTATTCTATAAGTTCCTATCTCTTATTCTTTTTTGCTTTTTCTTTTTTGGGGTGGATTTGGGAAGTTAGTTTGACTTTGTTTAGTGAAGGTGTTTTTGTTAATCGTGGTGTTTATTATGGTCCTTGGCTTCCCATTTATGGATCTGGAGGAGTCTTGATTTTGTTTTGCTTACAAAAATTTCGAGATCGTCCAGGTTTTACCTTTTTCTTAATTATGTTATTATGTGGTATTTTAGAGTATGGAACAGCATTTTATTTAGAAACTTTTAAAGGAATGAAATGGTGGGATTACACTGGATATTTTTTGAATCTTCATGGAAGAATTTGCTTAGAAGGTTTATTGTTTTTTGGAATTGGAGGTCTTGCTTTTATTTATTTTTTAGCACCTTTTTTGAATCATTATTTTAAGAAGTGGACTTCAAAATTTTGTAATCTTCTTTGTTTAAGTTTACTACTAATTTTCTTTTGTGATTTTGTGTATTGTAGTATTCATCCGAATCAGGGAGATGGCATTACTTCTTCAATTGTTTCTAGCGAAAATGGCTGAGTTGTGATATACTTTAGAGGATGTTTCCGTAGCTCAGTAGGATAGAGCAATCGCCTCCTAAGCGATAGGTCGACAGTTCGATTCTGTCCGGGAACACCATTGGGAAATCTGTTCGAACTATTCGAACTTTTAGATATAGAATCAATCAG
>CAJUGF010000018.1 GCA_910585915.1 uncultured Bacilli bacterium
TATATTTTTTATTAAATAAAAAGACTATTGAACCTATTTGTCAACAGTCTGAAACAATCAACAGATTGTTTTTTTTAATGGAGGTGATAAATATATGAAACATAAATTTACAATGGCTATTTTAACAATTTTAGGATTTTGTACCTTTCAGAACACAGTAGAAGCAACTACATCTAGCGCTCAGTTTACAAATCCTTTTATCAGTAAATATCATTATGTAGATGGGTCTGGTGCTTGGGGAAGTTTTGAAAAATTTACACGTTCCGATGGACAATTTGCATATTGCATTCAACCAAATGCAAGTTTTCAAGGTGGAGTATATCAGGGATTTTATAATTTATCTATTTCTGAAAAAGCAAATGCACTTGGTTTAAGTGAAAGCGTTTTAAGTCGTTCTGCTTTAATCGCTCATTTTGGTTATGGTTATGGGAATCATAATAACGATGAATGGTATGTAGCTACGCAAACGCTTATTTGGCAAACCATAGGAAGAAATTTTGCCTTTACTTCTCAAAATAATCCATCTAATCCTTGGAAATATATTATTGATACTCCAGCAGAGATTCAATCTAAAATGAATGAAATAGAAAATTTGGTAGCTACCTATCAAAGAATGCCAGCTTTTAATTCGAATCACACTAAGATCGGACTTGGCGAAAAGGCTACATTTATTGATATGAGTAATAATCTTTCTGGATATAATGTTGTTGGGTGTGAAAATTGTAACGCAACCATACAAGGAAATAATTTAATTGTCACTCCTACTTCAACAAAAAGCGGGAATGTCACTTTAAATAAAGGTAGTTCTGCTTGGAATACGGACTTTATTGTTTATACAAGTAACACAAGTCAAAATCTTCTAGTACCAGGCATTATAGACCCAGTATCTGCAAAAGTATCTTTTGAGGTAGTAAGCGGATCTTTAAATTTAAAAAAATATGATTCAATTACAAAGAGTTGTAATCCCGATTTAATCGGAACTACTTTTGGACTTTATAAAGAAGATAATACCTTTATTAAGGATTTAGTTATTACAAATAATTGTACAGTTTCATCATCCGAGCTCCCATTAGGGAATTTTTATCTTTTAGAAAAGAAATCAGGAAAAAATTATGAACTAGATACACAAAAACATTATTTCAACATTACTTTAGATAATCCTATAATTAATATCACTTTATACAACACTCCTTTTTTAGGAAAATTAACCATTCATAAATATGATAAATGGAATAACAGTTGCCACGCAAACGGAAATGCTTCTTTAAAAAATGCAGTTTATGGTGTCTATAAAAAAGATGGCACTTTAGTTACAAAGTTAACTATAAATGAAAATTGTACTGCTTCAACACAAAAAGTTCTCCTTGTTGGCGATTATTTTCTAAAGGAATTACAGAGTCCAAAAGGGTATAAACTTGATCCAAACACTTATTCTTTTAGCATCACTCCAGACAATTATCAAGCTGGGGTTACTTTAACATTAAATGATGAGGTATATTTTACTGAACTATTCATTAATAAAACTTATCTTGCGGAGAATGGTGTACAAGCAGAAATTGGAGCAACTTTTGATATAATTAGCAATACTTCAAAAAGAACCATTGCCACCTTAGTAATAGATGAATCAGCAATGGCTAGCATTGTATTACCTTATGATGATTATACTATTCGTCAAGTAAAAGGAAAAGCAGGATACAAATTATCTGATGATATCCATTTTACGGTTAACGAAAAAGCAAAAGATAAATCATATATAACTTTGCTTAATGAACCATATTCAACAAAAATTAAAGTTAAAAAAGTTGATCAGAATGGAAAAAACATTCCGATAGCTGGTATCAAATTTAAAATATATGATATCATTAACAAGAAATATGTATGCCAATCTATTACTTATCCGAGTGTTTCAAATGTCTGTGTATTTGAAACAAATAGTGATGGTGAGTTTGTAACTCCTAAAGAATTATTTCCATCTAAATATAGGCTAGAAGAAATAGAACAGGATATCATTGGATATCTATGGAATTCTGATCCTATTGAATTCATTATTGATGAAAATACTCCTACACAAAATGATCCATTGTATGGAACTGTGTATATCCAAGAATTTGTCAATCATTCTGTTACAGGTAATATTATTATTAAAAAGTTTGGAGAACAATTTGTTTCTGAAAATGGAATGATAAAATACGATAAGATTCCACTTGCTAATGTAGTATTTGGATTGTATAAAAATGATCAATTAATCGCTAAAGCTATTACAGGAAGCGATGGAACTGCAACCTTTTCTAATTTGGAATTAGGATTATATACTATCAAAGAATTATCCAATGATGGCTCACATTCAATTGATTCAAAAGAACATGTTGTAGAACTAAAATATGTTGATTCTAAAACTCCTGTTGTTTCAGTTTCTCAAGAAATTCAAAATTATATTCCTAAAGGACATTTTGTTATTACTAAAATTGATGAAAATGGAAATAAACTATCAGGCGTTGAATTTATAATTTATGGAGAAGATCAAGAAACCATTCTTTTTCAAGGAGTTACCAATTCGGAGGGAATTATCGACTTAGAGCTTCCATTAGGTCATTATTATTACCAAGAGACCAAAGCTTTGGAATCATTTCAAATCGATGATAAACTTTATGAATTTGAAATCAAAGCACCTGATGATAATATTGAAGTAACCATGAGTAACAAAATGATTGTTGAAATTCCAAAGACTGGACTAACAAATATTAGATTCGTAGATGTAGTTTCAATTGTTATGATTGTTAGTGGATTAGGATTTCTTGTGTATGACAAACATAAAAAGAAAAAATAGCAAAATAAGACATATGGGATTATTCTTGATTTTAGCAGGAATAATTCCTGTCTTTATTCAAAAATACGAAACTTTTAATTATCATACAATAGAAAATCAAGCATTGTCCTCTTTTTTTGATAGTTTTGATGAAATTGAAATTATCGACAAAAAACGACAAGAATCGAGTATTTCATCTTATATTGCAGTATTAGAAATACCATCCATTCGATTACGAAGAGGGTTAACAAATCCAGAATCAAAATATAATTATGTAGATTATAACGTTCAAATAATCAACGGTTCTAATATGCCTGATGAAAACAAAAATTTAATTTTAGCTGCTCATAGCGGATACGGAAGAACGGCTTTTTTTAAGAATCTAGATAAATTAAGAATGAACGATTATGCATTCATCTATTATTATGGAAAAAAGTATAAATATGTATTAAATTATAATTACTCAGAAACAAAAAATGGGACTATTACTATTTCTCGTGATATTACAAAATCCACTTTAACATTAACAACATGTAATAAATATGATGATTCACTTCAAGATATTTACATTTTTTATTTAGTTTCAATTGAAGATAAGGAGGAATTTTAATACTTATAGCAATTACACAAGTTAAATCTCACTGGTATTTGGACATTTATCGTACCGTTATGTGGTCTTTAACTAAAGGTGTACTTACCATGTTAGATGGATTAATAGATATACTGAATCAAATTTGGCGATTCAGTTTTTTTAACAATGAGTATGTTCAAAAGTTATTTGGTTATGCAATTACTTTAGCTATTGCTTGGCTTGTTGTTAAAGTATCTTTTGAATTTCTTATGAAATTTATTGTTAAAGGTGATGATCGTACTAGTCCATTAACAATATATAAAGGTATTATCATTGCCATTATCTCCATGTTTCTCATAGTGCCATTTTTTGATTACGGTCAGAAAATATCTACTCTTCTAACTGATGGTGTAATTCAAGCATCTTCTTTAGGTGATGGTGCAAATACTGAATTTGGTATATCTAAAGCTATTATTACATCTATGGTATATAGTGATGAAACTAAGCAAGAACATAAAGAAGAGTTTATTAATAATTGGCGTACTGTTGATATTAATTCTGAAGAAAAAAATCATTATAAGTATTCTATTAATTTTTTTATGTTATTAATTCTTTCTATCGTTGCAGTTTTTTTACTCTTTTTTGTTGGATTACAAATGACGAAGCGATCAATTGAATTAGCTCTTTATAAGATTATTTCTCCTTTTGTAAGTTCCACATTAACGAATGATCAGTCCAAGGTTTTTTCTACATGGTTCAGGTCAACGATGGGAATCTTTCTGATAACTATTGTACAATTCATTTCGCTTGGGTTAGTTATTAACATTCTTAACACTAGTAATTTTAATGAAAATAATCTTGTAGCAGTTTTTTTCACGTTGGGTTCCCTATTATTTATCGTAGGAACTCCGACATTAATTTCATCATTATTAGACCAACAGTCAGGAGCATTATCTAGTTTAAATGAGGTACGGTCGATCATGGCAGTTGGAAGTGGTGTGAAAGCAGGAATAGGGATTGCAACAGGATTGTCGTCTAAAGCTTTAAGTATTGGTTCTTTTGTAGGAGGTGGTGCTATGAGATACGGCAGAAAAGGTATTAAATTTGCTGATGATCATTTTAAAAATAAAACTTATTTCACTGAAAAACAGAAAGCAACTATAAATGACGATTTAAAACGTGGGCAATTTTGGAGCGCTGGTCAAAAAGCTAATGAATATGCTCAAGAACAGTTTAGAAAAAAATATCATCGTGATTTTACAAGTCCAAACTTTTATAATTCAAGTAATTCTAATAATTTCAAAAAGTTTCGTAATAATCACATAAATAGAAAGGAAGATAAATAATGTATTTGATTCCTAAAAAAATCAAAAATAAATCTGACATTTTTTTAGGGTTTGGATTTACTGAAGTTATTATTATTTTAATATGCTTTTTAGTTGGTTTATGTTTATCTTCTTTGGTCACTTCTCAAAATATAAAACTTTTTTTATTTGCAATCTTACCAATGATTGCTTTTATATTGCTATTTCCTTTGCCTAACAATGTTACATTTGGAAATACCATAAAGAAGTTTTTGATTTTTTCAATTAAACAAAAAAATTTAAAAAAATATGGAGGTATAAATTGAAACTTATTTTACTACTCATTTTCTTTTTTCTTTATTCTTATTGTAAAGTTTCATCTAATTGTTCAAGAATAGAAGAAAGATCAGAAATACAAAATATAGATTTGGAGGAATAATATATAGAACGTCGAAAAAGCATTATTTTAAATGAAAAAAAATTTCATTTAAATGTTTATTCATATCATAATAAACGAATGCGTTTAAAATATCAGAATAAGAAAGAAAGTCATGATATTACACTGAATTTAAACACATATATAGATAATATTCATGTATTTCTTGATCCAGCTATAGAAAAAAATGGTATTTTAAAGCAATTAAAGAAAAAAAGAATTATTAAAGAAATTACTGGTTATATTTTTTATAATAATACTAATATTCCGATAGCAACGCTTAATATAGGAATACTAAGAAAATATGATGCAATAGGAGTGAAAAAATTTTTGGAAAACATAGGAGGCATGAATCATTAAAAAAACAAAAAATTCAAATTCTTCTCTGTTGGAATTTATTCCATTTCAAGAAGTGTGGAATAATCTAGTTTATCTTGATAATGATAAAATTATCGGAGGAATAAAAATTAGTTCTATCAACTTTTCTCTATTATTTGACGAAGAAAAAGACACTAAAGTACAAGAATTTTTTAGATGTCTTAATTCAATTGAATATCCAATAAAAATATTTAGTATAGATAATCCAATAAATCTTACACACAATTTAGAAATTTTGAATAAAAAATTGGTGAACAATACTAATGTTTATAAACAAAAAGTTTTAGAAGAAGATTATCAAGACATAAATTTTCTTAGTAAGAAAAGACAAATATTTAATCGAGAATTTTATCTTATTTTAGAAGAAGATATTAGCAATGAATCTTTGATTTTAAAAAAAATTCATACTTTATTAAAAATGTTTAATGGTATTAGTTTATCTTCTTCTATCATTTCATCGGAGGAATGGAGAGAACTACTTTTTATTATGTTGAATCCTACGGCACCCATTGAACAATTTAGATCTGATCCTATTGGTATTAACAATACCTTTAAGGAAAAGATTTGCCCAAGTGGTATGAAAATATTAGATAGAGATCTTATTTTAGGAGATGCATTTTGTAGTACTATTTCTATAGTTACATATCCATCATTTGTTTATGCTGGTTGGTTAGGAGAACTTTCTAATATTAATAACACTAGAATGGTTTTGACAATTTCTCCAGAAAATTCTGCTGAGGTTTCAAAAAATTTAAAAAAAAGTATTTCAGATACTAATGCAAAATTGATCAATGTAGGAGATTATAATGATCAAGTTTTACTACAGAATAAAATGCAAGATTATGTTGATCTCGTAAATAAGATTGATCGCGAACACGAAAAGTTTTCAAGAATGACAATTCAATTCTTTTGTTATGCTGATTCCTTTGAAGAACTTAGGAATATAAAATCTGTAATTAAAAATACATTATCTAGTTATGGATTTGGTGCCACTGAACTGATGTTTGAGCAAGAACGATCTTTTAAAATGACGCTTCCTACTATGTATAAAGAACTTGAAGATAACTACGGATTGCCAGTTCCTATTTCTACAGTAGCATCTGCGTTCCCTTTCGTGTTCCAAAATTTACAAGATGGGCAAGATGCAATTCATTTAGGAAGAGATGCTTCAGGTAGTTTAGCATTATTTAATATATGGGAACGATCTAGTACTAGAACAAATTCTAATGCATTAATTATAGGAAAATCTGGAAGCGGAAAATCAACTCTTGTAAAAAAGCTTGCACGCGGAGAATGGGCACGAGGTAGCAAGATTATCATAATAGATCCAGAAAGAGAATATAAAGAAATATGTGAAAAACTACATGGATCATGGATTGATTGCGGAACTGGAACACAAGGTATCATTAATCCTTTAGAAGTGAGAATCGGTAGTCAAAACAGAAATGACTTATCAAGACACTTTCAAATTTTTCGTACTTTTATAAAATATTACATACCCGATTTGACTCCATTTGAATTAACTCAACTGGAAGAGGTTCTAATTGATATTTATAAAGAAAAAAATATTGATTTTGAAACTGATGTTTCTATTTTAAAAAACGAAGACTTCCCCATTTTAGATGACGTGTATCAAAAAGTTTTAGAAAAGTCCAAAAATGAAAAAGGACTTAAAAAGGAAGCATTTGAAAAAATATCGTCTATGCTAAAACGTGCGACATTTGGTGCTGATAAAAAACTATTTGACGGATATTCAACTATTAATATAGATAGTGATTTTGTCGTATTAGACATTAATAGTTTAGTGGATTCTGACGAAACTGTTTTAAAAGCGCAATTCTTCAATGTGTTATCTTGGTGTTGGAATGAAATTGCAAAAAATAAAGGTAGAATAATTTTAATTGTTGAGGAAGCCTATCTTCTAATTGATCCTAATAATCCTGATATTATAGACTTCCTAAAAAGAACTGTTAAAAGAATCCGAAAAAAAGATGGTGCTCTAATTAATATTTCGCAAAATTTAATAGATTTTACTGCCCCTAGTGTTGCGCGATATGGGGAAGCAATTTTGGGAAATAGTGGATATTACTTTTTATTTTCTCAAAGTAAAAAAGAAGCAACATCTGCACAAAAATTACTTGAACTTTCTGAATCTGAAACTCAATTCCTAACTGTTGCTGGTAAAGGAGAAACTTTATTTATTGCTTCTCACGATATTAAAATACCATTAAAAATTGAACTACGTGACGAAGAAGCAAAACTATTTGGAAATGGTGGCGGACGTTAATCGACGAAACATTGAAGCTGATGTTAAAACTTTTATTTATTATACCATCTTGTTTAACCATATTCATCTTTGCATTATTTCTTATGATTATAAGTTCTTCTTCTGATATGAATCTATTAAATAATAAAAATTTCTTGTTACCATTTTCTGCTGATACACCATATCAACTAACTTCAGGATTTGGTTGGAGAAGAGATCCCTTTGATCAAACGGATGATTTTCATCAAGGCATTGATCTTGCAACCAATAAAGGAACGAATATTTTAGCTAGTGCTAGCGGGACTGCGTACATTGTATCTAATAATAAATGGTATGGAAATTACATTGTTCTTAAACACCATTTTTCTAATTCTGTTTATTACACCGTTTATATGCATTTATTAGATGATAGTTTCCAAGTCAAGGAAAACGAAATAGTAGAACAAGGACAAACTATTGGATTGGTTGGGAGTTCAGGAGATTCAACTGGTTACCATCTTCATTTTTCTATACTGAAGGACAAGTATATATTTGATGCTGAGCATCTAGTTGATCCAAGTTTTGTTTTAGAAAACCATGTACAAGATTAAGTACATGATTAATATTTTTGTTCTTACATATGTTAGAATAATTGTTACCACATATGTGATATTTTGACATTTTTATTTCCAAAAAACATAATATCTTGTTAAAACAAATGTCATCTAATATAAATGATGTCTGACATAGCAGTATTAAAAAAAAGCTGATTTTATGGGATAAGTCGCTACTGGCGACTTGATTGTCATCCCCTTTATCCTGTTAAAAAGACGCATTAAAAAATGTACATAATTATTATTAAAGGAGGAATTTTATATTAATGATAAAAAAATAATAATTAAAGGAAGTATTGACTCTGTTTTGGATGAAGCCTTTAAAAAAATTTTAGAGAAGTTAAATTTGACTCAACAGGATTTTATAGAAACTCATGTAAAAAATTTTGTTTTAGATAATATTAATTTAATTTTAGGTGATAGAAAATAATTAAAGAAGAACGTATAACGATTCGATTGTCTAAAGAAGATAAAGCTGATCTTATCAATCAAGCTACAAAAGCAAATATGAATCTTTCAGAGTACATCATGCAATCAATACAAGAAAAAATGAGCATCGAGAAATTAAGTGAAAGTCAATCTCAATTTTTAAAATTATTTGAAATAGCTTTTCACGAATCTTATGATAATCTACATAAACAAATCATGCTTATATTAAACCGTAACAATTTTAATAGTGAATGTCTTTTACTTCAACAAGACATTTTTATGAAGTATGTAAAAGTACCACAAAAAAGAGAAGATTTGATTATGCCTAAATTTATTAATCATCCAATCACTGATATGGCAAAAGAAATGGTTTTAAAAGATATACGTAAACTTTCTAAAAATAAACATGAGGCAATTATAGATGAGTAGCATTATACTAACTGCACGATATCGTATAGTAAAAAATCTGAAAGTCGAAGTAAGTAAATGGTTAAATTATGTTGATGATAAAGATAAGGCTGATCCATGCACTCTTAACAAAGAAAATTCATTGATAGATGAAATAGGAGAATTTGATGATTGTACAATTTGGAATTATGAAGGAGATGTATCCAAAGAAGATGTTAAAAATAGCTTAGATAATAATTATTCTAAACGAATATGGGATATGGTTTTATCTTTTGATCCTGAATACGTTAATCATTATGGATTGTATCGTAAGAAAGATTTCTACGATTTAACTAAAAATGTCATTCCAAAATTTCTTTCAAATGCTGGATATGACTTGAATAATGTTGAATGGTTTTGTGGACTTCATGTTAACACACTACATCCTCATATTCATATTATGTTTTATGAAAATCAAAAGAAAATTTCGCATTCCAAACTCCCTAAGCATAGTTTGTATGAATTTAAAAGCTATGTACATAATTATTTAAGTACTAATACATTATTTTATCAGCAAAAAGAAATCTTACTTAAAGATATTCGAGATATTAATAAAAATAATAATTATTCTCAAGTAATTAAAAATAATTTATTTAGTACTAGCTTTCGAAAAGAATTAAATCATATGTTACTTGATTTATATTCAAAATTACCAACAACAGGAAGATTGCAATATAATTCAAAAAATATGATTCCATTTAAGAAAGATTTGGACAATATTATCACATATATTCTTGCATCTAATGATATAAAATATAAATTTGATTCATATCAAAGATTAATTATTCAACATCAAAAAGAACTTTGTGACATATATGGAAACTCTGTGAAAAACCAGAATTCCATGTATGTTGAAAATCAATTAAATAAATTATATTCTAAAATTGGAAATGAGATTTTGCATAATTTTAAAACTTATCAATCTCAAGATGTCCTTAATAAAGAATATGATTTTATTTCACATAATCTAATGGATATGAAACTACGAAGTTTGAACTATAAAAATAAAAATAACATTTTATCTCTTGCAAAAGGGTTATATTCATTATGCAAATTATGTGACTTAAATGAATTTCAAATTAAAATTATATTTAAAAATTGGGTACATAGATCTCATTATAATTTCGATATTCAGTCTTTTTTAAACTCCATGATTTTTTATAATGTTCAAGAAATGAACTTAAATGAATATCATGACTTAATGAAAAAATTAGGTTATTCTTATGAAAGACTTTATAAATTAAAAAACAAAAATTTTTATAAAGAAATTCATTATAAAAAAATAGTACATAGTGCTCTTATGTCTCTTGATCATGAGTTAAGCGAAGAGGAAAAGAAAATTATTAATCAATTGAATTATGAATTGGAGGGATTTTAATAACTTTAATTGATATTTCTATTTTCGAAGATGGATTAATTACTAATGATTTTTTACTATCAGAATCAGTAATGGATGCACATTATAAAACTATTTCATATATTAAATCTTATATAAAAGACAATTATGATATTTCTGTTTCTAAAGAGGATATTCTTTCTTCTTTAGAAATGAACTATATTTTTTCGTTACATAATTTTATGTTAGATCATTTCAATATATCTACAAAAGAAGAAATAAAAATTCAAGATTATTATATCGATAAAGAGTATGATAATCTATTGAAAATTCATAATGAAGGAGAAATTGAACTTTTCACATTTGATAAAAAAGATTCAACATTTTATAATAGTATTGTTGAGAAAACAATTAATAATTATTATTCCAATCAAAAAGAAGATACTTTTACAAAAACGAATTTTAACATCTTAGAAGAAAAAAGTTTTTTTAATGATGATTTGATGATAAATTTATATCAATTTGAAGACATTAGTTTAAAAGACTTGCTTTATTCTATATTTTCTTATAATCAACTTCTATATGGTAGAAAGATATCATTATGAAATTTGAAAAATTTAATCGTTATCTAATTATTCTTTGTTTAGTTATTATATTTTCTGCTAATATATGTTATAATCTAGTACACATAATAAAGAATGAACTTAAATTATCGTGGACTCTTAATCCATTTTCATTCATATTAGCATTGCAAGATAGTCACTTACTTTTTGGAACTGTTTTATTATCTTGTTTGTTTATGCTGACAATTATAAAATTAGATTATGATTTTATTTTAAAAAGAATAAACAAGAATGAAGTTCCTGCAAGCGATGGAAATCTAGAATACGGTAGTTCTAGATGGTTGAAAGATAAGGAAATTAAAAAACATTTTAAAGTTTGGAACTTTGATTCCATCTCAAAAGGTGGTATCCCTGTAACTTTTTTGAACAAAAAATGTTATTATGATGATTCATCAGATCATTACTTAGTGATAGGATCTACAGGATCAGGAAAAAGTGTTAGTTTAGCCATTCCTCTCATTTTCAATTTAGCTAGTGCTGGAGAGTCAATGGTTATAAATGATACTAAGGGCGAATTATATTCCTACACATATCAATTTTTAAAGGAACATGGATATAATATATATATTTTAAATTTAAGAGATGCAAATTCTAGTGATGGTTGGAATCCACTACATCTTCCATATCAATTTTACAAGTCTAATAATCTAGATGAAGCTGGAGATATGATAGAAAATTTTGCTAAATCTCTAACCAAAAATCTTTCTAGCAAGGACCAGTATTGGGAAAAATCATCTAACGCCGTGTTATCAGCTTTGTGTTATGCATTGATGGAGGATGCAACTTCTGAAGAAGAAATAAATCTTTATTCAATATATAATTTACTCATTAGTCATGGATCAAAATATATCGAACGTCAAAATTCTTTAGAGCTATATTTTCAAGAGAAACCAGCGAAGTCTTTGTCAAAAATGGCTTTCGCTACAGGAGGTTTCGCAAAAGGAGAAACTAGAGCTACTCTTTTTTCCGTACTTGCTACTACTATAAAAATGTTTTCAGATGTCGGTATCGCTAATCTTACTAGCCGAACCGATTTTGAACTCGGAGAAATTGGTGAAAAAAAGACTGCGGTTTTTCTAATTATTCCAGATGAAAAACTATCACGTCATGAATTAGCATCATTATTTATAGACCAATGTTATCAAGCTCTTGTTTTTCAAGCAATGAAAAACGGTGGAGAAACTAAGATAAGAGTAAATTTTCTGTTAGATGAATTTGCTAATATGCCTGCCATCAATGGTATGGCAAATAAAATCACAGTTTCAAGATCAAGAAATATTAGATTTTATTTGATTATTCAAGATTTTGCACAGTTGAAAGAAACATACAAAGAAGCTTCCAGTACTATCAAAGCAAATACTAACTGGATTTATCTCTTAACATCAGATAATGAAACCGCAAAAGAATTGTCAACTAAACTAGGACGTTATACTATTTCTACTTCACGCCTGTCTACATCTGGTCGTACTAATCAAAGTGATTGGAGTTTATCTCATGATAATAGCTTACTTGGGCGTGAATTATTAATGCCTGAAGAATTAATGCGATTTCATTTTGGTGAAGGAATTATTTTTAAAAGTAGAATATTTCCAATTAAGTCTACTTTATTGCCTATTAATTCTTATCCATTTTATATCAAAAAGGAGTCATTACCTATTAATGAACGAAATTTCACAATCAAATGCTTTGATCTAGACGAGTATCGTTTTAGAAATTCTAACAATTATGAAGATCAAGCTGAATTATAAAAAAGGAGGTTTAATAATTTTAAATTTTGAAAGAATTAATCAATTAAGTGTTGAATACAATACCGCTAATAATAATGAAAAGCAAAAAATCGAAGAAGAGCTAAAAAAAATAATTTCAACAATGAAAGCAGATGCTATAGATATGTTCAAAGAAGAATCAAATATAAAAAAATTTCTAGATCACATTGTTGAATTCAATAATTATTCTTATAATAATCTACTTCTTATTTTCGCTCAGAATCCGAATGCAGAATATGTAGCATCTGAAAAAACATATAAACAACTTGGAATAGAAATTCAAAACCATGATCAAGCTATCAATGTTTATTGTCCATCTTTTTATGATTGGGTAAAGATATATAAAGAAGATGGAACTTATATCGCTAAACCATCTTTTGCGTTAAATCAAGATGAGAAAAAAAAGTATAAAGATAAAAATAATTCTACTGTTGTATTTGATAAGAAAATGTTGAGCAGATTTTTTCTTGGGAAAATTTATGATATTAAGAGTACTAACGCTGATATAAGTCAAAATTTATTAATTACAGATGAACTAGCTGAAGTAGATGAAATGCTTCCGTGTTTTATCAAAGCCATTTATAGAGATGGTTATAAAATTAGAGCTGAAGATTTCTTGGACAACAAAAAAGGATATTGCGATTTTGAAAATAAAGAAATAGTACTTCGTAAAGGATTAAGCAATTTAATGCAGTTAAAGGTTTTGGTACATGAGTATGGTCATGCTTTAGCGCATAAACACTTAAAGTCAAATTATGAAGATTATAAATTGCATAAAAATAAATATGAAACTGAAGCAGAGTCTATATCTTATGTTGTCACAAAATTTTTGGGTTTAGATACATCAAACTATTCCCTTACTTATCTTTATAGTTGGAGTAAAGAGAAAGACTTTCAAGAAGTAAATGACTCCCTTTCAACTATTGTAAATTATTCAAAAAAAATAATTTCAAATTATAAATATTTTCATCAAAAGGAGTTAGAAAAAAATGAAGATATTTCAATATAAAAAAGAGCAGAATTTCTGCTCTTTATTCTCTTATTGGAGGAGCCTACCAGATTTGAACTGGTGATCACGGAGTTGCAGTCCGATGCCTTACCTCTTGGCTAAAGCTCCATTCATTTATATATTTATTATTTTAATATAAAACTATATTTTTGTAAAGTATAGTTACTTAAGTTTATGAAGAAAGGAAATTTATATGATTCAATTACATCAAAGTCTAAAACGAAGTGAAGATATTATGAAATCACTACAACGTTTTTTTGAAATCAATATGAAAAGTATCGATGGGGTCATCGAAACCTTTTCAAACAAAAGTGACCAAGGATATTTGGTAAAAATATTTCGCTCATTTAATCATGAAACAGACTTAGTTATTTGGTTCTATGAGTCACTTGAAAATAAAAATATACAAATTGCCTATAGTACACGTAATAATTGTGATGCTAACAATAATTGGATAGATAAGAACAAACTGAATATTAAATATTATTTAATCAAAAAAGATATAAAAAAAACTATTATTCAAAATATTTTTGATACGGTAAATAAGTACTATCATTTAGATGAAATTATTGAAATGCCAGATTCACTAAAAATATAAGGAGGATTTTATATAGAACAAAAATTAAGTGAAATTTTTTATTTAATTGGAGATTTTGTTAAAGACTTAGAGCAAAATTCTATTCCAAAAAATTATACTGATATTGACGATCAGCTTTATAAAATCAAAGACATTGTAAAACTGTATCCTATATTAAGTGTTTATTCCATAAATAAAGCCGTGAACGAAAAGAAACTTTCTTATACACAAATTGGCAAAACAAGATATTACAAGAAGCAGGATATAGAGAAATTTATTTCCGCAAATAAGAAAAAAGCATTTTTATTGGATAGCTTTTATAAATGAGCCGAATTTCAAAGAAAAGTGATTTAGAAAAAGATGATTTAAAAAAGTTCTCTATTAGTTTGACTGAAGCTAGAAAAGCTAATTATACAAAGGATGATATAAAAGGGATTAAAGAAATAATTCCGAATGAAAAATATGAAATTAGATTAACTACAAAGCCGAGAATTTATGAAGTTGTTTATGGTACATTACATGACACTATAGCAAGAAAAAAGAAAATAATAAAAGAAAATTCTATAAAAATCATCAATGAATTTTCTGATATTGATTTTTATGATCTAGTTCAATTATTCGTAACTGATTTACATAAGCGAAGAAAAAAAGGTAAAATTGATATCAATACTATTTATGATTATGTAAAAGATTTAGAAGGAGATGCTATTCCTTTTTTTTCAAAATATAAAATAAAAGATATAACTTCTGAAGTAATTGAGGCATTTGTTGAATATTTATATTCTAGACCCAAAAAAAATGGTCAATCTGGAAATTTATCTGAACGCACTATAGAAAAAATTCTTACATCTGTTGGTGCGGTATTTACTTTTGCTACAAAGCACAAACCTCAAATACTTGCAACTAATCCTGTAAAAGGAATTGATAACAAACCAGATTCTAGCAAAAAGAGAAAAGAATTACCTATTTTCAAATTAGCAGATGCACAATATGCTTTAAAGTGTATAGATAAATATGCTAATATTAGACTCAAAACATTTATGCACTTAGTTTTTTCATTAGGATGTAGACGTGAAGAAGCTTGTGGTTTAAGATGGTGTGATATTGACTTTACAACTGGAGAAGTAAACTATAACGACGCAGTTACTTCAAGCACACCAAAAAGGTATTTAGAAGAAGGAGAGGAGAGAATCAGGACTAAAAAATTAAAAACACATAATAGTTATAGAACTAATTTCTTGCCAGAGAAAGTTTTAAGATTCTTGAAACAATATTATGAATTTCAAATTAGCAGTGGCTATCTCATTGAAGAAACAGACCAAATATTTAGAAATTTAAGAAATACTAAAATGGCTGATCCTAATAAACTTTCTGAAGAATGGCGTAAATTTAAAAAACAATATAATATAAAAGATGTTGACTTACATCGTATCCGACATACGGTTGCAAATATTTTAGAAAAACAAAATGTTCCAAAAAAGGACATTGCGGTACTTTTGGGAAATACAGAAAGAGTTTTAGAAAAATATTATACACACGTAGATTATGAAGATTTAATGAATATGAGATCAAAACTTAATGATACATTATTTGAAGACGATGGATATGTAACTATCAATATAGATTTAGTTGTATCCATATTAAATAATTATCCATTATCTTCTCTACTTAGTAAAGATTTGGAACTATTAGATAAAATCAGTGGTATTAATATAACACTTGATAACTATGATTTTTGTCTTTCAAATTGTCGCCAAACTCTTTTACAGAGTTATCCTGATTTTTCTTTTTTTATTGATAATGACCCTACTCGTCTTCAAACTAAAATTAATACATATAAGAACTTTCAAAAGCAAGAGATTAAAGTTAAATCACTTAAAGATTTAATTAATTATGAAGACATCCTATCATTATGAATTTCTTCTGACGAATTTCTGACAAAACGATTCAAAACAATGCAAAAAAATAGTAATATATGACTAAACCATCATTTTAAAATTATTGCGAGTTTGTCCGTATTGATGCGAAAAAATAGATTGGTCTTTTTCCATGGTTATGTCTGCAACTCCCTGATCACCAGTTCGAATCTGGTAGGCTCCTCCAAATTGATAGGAAACTCGAACTTTTAATTTTTTTATAGTTCGAGTTTTAATATGTTTAATTTTCTGCTATCATAACTATCAATTTAGTGAATATGCTTATAACAGATCCCGCAAGTTGTAATATTAATTTAGGGGGGGATTAGAATTACCAAAATGTTATATATTTAACAAAAGATGTAAAGTTATTGTACCTCCTTCTTAGAGCTCTAAATCTTTCTATTTGCTTAAATGTTGTCTTTTATTCTGTGGCATTTTTTGCGAAAAATAGACCATTGATCACTCAATAGTCTATTTTAATTTTATCACATAGCGTTTATTACGAATGGTTATAAGAACATTTATCATTGAAGCACTTTCTAGTTCACTTGGAACTTCTAAAATATATCCATCTTGAAATGAACTAGGTGTTTTATTCACTATTGAAGCAATATGTTCTCCATTATAATCCTCATACTGAATTGTTATAAAATGATCTGGAAATAATCGCTCAGTTCTAGCAGATTTATAATATAATGTATTTTGGTCTATGTCACTTTTTCCTTTTAAGATTAACAGTTTTTTACTACTAGAATTGCTAGAAATATTTTCGGTTAGCTTTCGACAATTGTTGTTGCTTGAACAATAATCGTATTGATAAGTGTAATTATTTTTTAAATCATATTCTTTTATTTGATAAGAACTATATCCTAAATTCGATTCTTCAAAGGTAGCAATTTTTCCTAAATTTGTTGTTTTTACATTTTCTATATTAATTGCTTGATAAGGTTTTAATTTTACTTTTTTATATTGTGGGGCAATTTCTCCAACTTGGTAAGTCATTGCCTCTAAAATCATTAGTTGATATTCATTCGAAACTTCCTGTTCTTGTAATTCATAAGCTAATACATAAGAATTACTGTTTTCTGGAATTAATTCTGTATCTTGGCGAATGGTTTCTCCAAAATCAATAAAGTAACTTGCTCTATCTAGTATTGGATATGCTCTTCTATTTTCTAGCTGGATAAAAAAATTATTGTAATCTAAGGTTTTATTTTCTCTTCCTCTATTTTCAATTTGTAATCTCAGTACTAAATAATACTTTTTATCGTTAAAAATCCTTCCACTATAATCACGGTTAGTAACCATACTTCCAGTTACTCTAATGTTTAAGTTATTATGACTTAGTGCTTGACTTTGTTTGTATGTTTTGTTATAAACATCAACATTCAAATAAATAATTGTTCCAAAAATAATTGTAAATATAGAACATAATATGATAAAAATAAATTTATTTTCTTTAATATAATACTTAAATTCTCTTATAAATCTTCTAATATTTCGTTTTATTTTATAATCTTCAATTCCTAGAGTGAATTCAAATTCTTCAGAATCAATATCAGTTATTTCTAGTTCTTTTACATCAGTTTCAAAGTTGAATTTTTTAATATCAAATCCTACTCCTCGAAACAACGTAAAAGCAGCAAAGAAAAACTGGGGAAGATAAAATATGTAAGCAATATCTCGATAGGCTCGTGCTACTGCTGCTTCAATAGTTTGAATTTCCATTCCACTTAGAATACCATGAGTTATTCCTAATATAACTAATAGTATGACATAGAATACAATTAAAAAGAAATAAAATTTAGTTGATTTTTCTTTTTTTCGCATTAAAAAATATATAAATATGCCAATAACTAATATTAGCAAAATTGCAAAATACATAAAATAGTTTATATAAGTTCCAGCTATATTAGAAATGGCAGTATAATAATTTGAATTAATATAATCACGAAAAAAACCAATAATATTATGTGTACAATACAATAAATAAAAAATTGGTATAACTAAAGCTATATGAATGATGCGAAAATGTTTTATTAAAAATGCATATGGTTTTTTTAATATCATACTATCGCTCCCTTTTTTTATTATTATACAACAAAAAAAATATGAAACAACTCATATTTTTTTATCTTACTTTGTTTACTAGTATTTGACCAGCTTGTAAATAAATGGTCGAATTGTTATCTAGTAATTTACTTTTACTGATTTTAAACATCCCTGAAACTGTATCCAAAGTATCTCCATCCTTTGTAATATAATAACTATATTCACTTTTAGGAATTAATATCTCTTGTCCTTGGTAAATAAAATCATCCATATCTAATCCATTTAGTCCAGCTAGTAATTCTGGGTTAATATTATATTTTCTTGCAATTCCATAAAGAGAATCTCCCATTTCAATAGTATAGTAAGAAAAATAGTTTTCTGAATTTTTTGGCACAATAATATCCATTCCTGCTCTTACAGAATCTGAATAGTAAATATTATTTAAATCTTTTAATGTTGTTTCATTTGTAGAAAACTTTTTAGCAACACTTTTTAATGTATCTCCTGCTTGTAATCGATATTGATCGAACATAACATCACTCCTAATATAGAGTATGTAAAATTGCCCATTTGGTTCAAATATACGAATATTATTTGTTTTCTTTTATAAAAATCATATTTTTATAATTGAAGTTCCATTCAAAGTAGCTCATCACTTCAATTTCTCCTGTTTGTTCTGTATAATAATATAAAGAATCCCCGCTTAAATAATATACTTTATCTTTAATTTTTGTAATAATTTCTTTAACTTCTCGGTTGCTTATTTTTTTTCTTAGATTATTGTATTTGATGTAAAGACCATTATCAATTTCATATTCATATTTTTCTGCATTAATAAAAGTTTTATTTTCTTTTGTTAGTTTACTTACACTAATTTTATTCCATTCATTATTTTCTAGTATTTTTCCATCCTTTGACTCTGTGCCTACTTTTCGCATCTTTTTCTTTTTGGGAATTAATTCCCACTCTATATTTGTTTTCTTGTCTACATAATATAGGGAATTTTTATACTTACCTAAGTAATATCCATCAAAATAGATGCTTTCTTTGAAATCCCAAGTAGTTGTATCTCCATTAGACATATTTATAATATAAAATTTATTAAAATAATAAGATGCATTATAGTCTGGAATTAATAAATAGTCTTTAACTTCTGCTACATTCGAAATGTTATAAATATCCTTTTCAAATATTGGAATATTGTTTTTCTTATTGTTACTTATTTGATAAAAACCTTTATAATTCCAAATATAATATGTGTTATCATCAATGTTTTTTATTGTCACTTTCTCATAGTTATCTTTGGTTTCATCTTTAGATTTAAAATATTTTGAATCTAGTTTTTCTTTCATTTTATCGCTCACCAAATGATAGTCAATAATATTATTCTCTTCTACACATTGTGGATAAGTTGTAATTTGTGCACTTTTGATAATGAGGCAAGTTGTATTTTCCTCTTCCAATTCTTCGATTTCTTGAATGAGATTTTTTGAGATTATATATTTACTTTCAACCGTAAAAATAAAGTTTTTATCGTCTTTGGTAATTTTGAAAGAATACATTTTTTTGTTTTTATCGAAAGCTTCTAATACATTAAAGTTATTTACCTCATACTCTCTTTGATAATCTTTAGCATGAAAAATGGCATATAAAATGATTAAAATCAGGAAAATAATTGTTGCAAGAGCAATACGTCGTCTTTTTTGTTTTATTTTACTTTTCTTATTCGTGATAGGTTTTAGCATACTTTTTCTTCTCTTCCATCATAAATTCTGTTACGTTTGTTTCAATTTCTGGTAAACTTGTTTTGTCTAAATTAGTTAATACTACAACTTCTTTTACTGTGTCGATGGTTACTTTTCCCCATAATAATCCTTGATATACTTCTAAATCATTAAATAAATCTGGGGTAATTGAAGTGAGAAAATAACCGAAAACTACTCTTTTTTGCCCGATTAATAATCTTTTATTTGTTACGGCAATAATACATGTAGAAAATAAGTCATAAAATTTTTCATTCTTTTGCCCCGTGAAAGCATAACTTACTGTTTCTCCAGGATTTAGGTGACGCTCTATTATTTCAGCATGTTTTTTTAGTCTCCACCACGTAATGGTCTTAGGATATTTTTTTTTGAATAAATTCACATGATCATATACTGTTCCCATAATTCACCTTCTTTTTTTTATTTTATAATGAAATGACAAATTTCGCAATTAGCTTTCTTTTTATTTTTAAGTCATAGCTTCTATTTTTTATATTTGCTATAATTTATATAAAAAGTAGAGGTTTGATTAATAATATGAAAAAAGGAAAAATATTAGAAAGCTTTGTTGCTTATGTATATTCAAATTTATTAAAAATGAGTTGATCAAATAGTGCAGTATCACAAAATATTTCTATTAAAGGGCTTAGTGGTGTTGTACATGAATTTGATGTATTTTATGATTTTTGGCATTTAAATTTACTTTTTCGTGTAGCAATTGAATGTAAGGATTGGAATAGCCCTGTTGATAAAGGAAAAGTTCAAGAGTTTTGGAGTAAAATTGATGATCTTTATAATATTGCTGGTGTTATGATTGCCAAAAGTGGTTATCAAGAAGGTGCTTTGCAGTTTGCTAAAGCCAAGGGAATTCTTTTATTGACTTTAGATGATCTTCCTTCTTTTACTGATATTATCGTTAAAAAAATCGAATATTTATTATTACCAGATGAATTGACGAAAGATGAACCTTTTTGGACAATCATGCAAATTCAAGACGGTGATATCACTGGCAGTTATTTAAATATTGGTACAACTATAGAACCAGAAATTCCTTTATTTTTTTCTAAACATGTCGCTCAAGAATGTCTTAAAAAATACGAAGATAAGGATTCTCTATGTGTCAGAGGTTTAACTCAAGTTCAGCTTAGAACTCTTATTAATATTTCAAAGGAAATAACTCATGCAAATTTTGCTATTTGTTATTATCCAATCCCTATTGATGAGCAATTACAATTTATTCGTCTTAGTTATCAAACACTTGAAGAATATTATTGTATTGATGAACCACATAATAAAATTTCGAATATTTAGACTTTTATATCATTTCAAATTTTTAACTAAATTCTTCTTGAATTAACTATGTTAAACTTTTGCTCTTAAATAAACAAATTTGATGATAAATATTCACATATTATTGCAAACAAATCCACGTTTTAAAAAAATCGTGGATTTTCTTTTTCACAGTATATTTTAATATTTAAAGTATGTAAGCCTATTTTCTTTATATAATTCTTTTTATTTTTATCAAAATTATATAAAAAAAGTAAGAACTAAACTTTTATTTGAATTATATAAAGTGTTCTTACTTTTTAAATATAGTATATTTTCTTTCTCATGAAAGATTATAAACTTTTTTCAACATCTTTAAAGAAAACTAATTCTCTTATTTTAGATTTGGATACCCTTGTGTTTCAATTACACTTAAGTCCCAAATATTTTCATCAAATTGCAATGTGTCTTGATAGAAAGATTTGTTATGAATTTGTTCTTCGGTTGCTTCTTTTAATTTATCAGCAGTTTCTTCTGTAATACTACTAAATCCATGTGCTTCTGCATATTCGTAAACATTTTCAATTGAGGTTAAAATACTCGCTACTGCAGCGCCAGTTACTTTGTATGGAATTTTTTCTACTCCTGAACTATCTGTAAATCCTTCCATTTTTCCAAGAGCGATTGAATTTCTGATGATTGGCTGGTCATAGATATTTCCAACAATTCCACCATTACGTTCACTATTCACAATCGTTGTATAAGCATTTTCAGGTTTTTTTATGTTAACTTTTGAGATAACATTTTCAATCGTTCCACCTTTTTGAAGGGCACCTACAATTCCACCGTTTTCAGTCATAATAATTTCAATGCTACCTTCTACATATACATTTTTAATTATGCCGCCATATTTTCTACCAATAAATGTAGAAACGTATACTCCAGTACCTTTGATATTCGCATTTTTGACACTGATGTTTTCAAAGGTTGAGTTTGCATTATCAAATGAAGATACAACAGCTACTCTGTGTCTTCCTTCTAATGTGATATTTTCAAATTTCATATTTTTTAGAGTTGCACCATTTGTTAATTTTGTAAATGCTGCTATATCATCACCAGTACTAATATTTGTGAAATCTTTAATATTTAAATTTTCTACAGTTCCATTAAATGTATTAAACAATGCTACATTCTTTAAGTTTTTAAACGTATGACCTTTTCCATTTATTTTTCCTGTGAAAGTTGCTGTTACAACAGATTCTGTTTTTGTGTATCCTGTAAAATCAATATCATTTTCAATTTCAAAGATTCCACCTGGATCTTGATTTAATTTATCCATGTCTTCTAGAGAAGATATTTTATGTTTCATTGTTTCTACTTTAATATTATTACTTAAAACATTACTATTGGCTCCTGCAAGTAGTCCTAAATCATTTCTTCCACCAAAGTCCAATTGTAATCTATTTACTTCTATATTTTCTAGTATGCTATATTCTGTTCTTACAGATAAAGCTCCTACATTGGTTAGCGTTTTTGGAATATTTGTATCTTCAATGATTAAATCTTTTACATATCCAAATCTGATTTTTTGGAAAATTGGCAATTTATTCCCTATTATTTTGTGACCATTTCCATCTAATTTACCCATAAATGTTTGAGTAACGTTAGTAGTCATGCCACTAAAGTCGATATCATTATCTAAGACGTAATATCCATAAGGTTCTGCATCTAATTTTTGGACTAATTCTTCTGCTGTTTTGATATGTTTTGCCTCTATTGTTGTTCCAAGTGGATCATCTATGAAATCATTTGTTACTCTTTTTAGGTAATGGTAATAAATTTTACGAAGATTTGTTCCACCAGTCACATTGCGATTTCCATTTTTGGCATCACTTCTTAAAGCATTTACAAACTGTTCAATCATTAAGTCAATATTTACATATTTGTTATCTTTTTTGCTTTCAATTTCAGCATAGCGACTCATTCGATATTCTTTCCAATTCATTGCAGTTCCAGTTTTCGCTTGTGTTATTTTTTGAATGGCATCTAAATCAGAACTACTCATTTTGCTTCCAAATGTAACATAACCATCGACTCCAGCATAACCTAGCATTTCAAACATGTTTTTCTTATTTGAGAAGGCATCAGCATAACCATTGTCGTAGTGCCCCATATACCAACGAGTTACCCAAATTGATTCATAGCCATAATCATTGGCACCAATGCTATTGATAGGTACAAGTCCTCGAACACTCACTCCCCAAGCATTATTCGGTCTTAGCATAATTCGATTATCATAAAGGGATTCTAATGTTGTTAAGTTCATCGCTTTGGCTTGTTCTTTGGTAATGGTACCCCATGTACTCCATCCAGCTGATGTATTCATTCTTGTTGCAATTTTTGCTTGTTCTTCTGGAGTTAATTGAATGAATGCTTTTGCGGATACGTAATCTAGAAGTTCTAAGGCGTCAAATTGGCCTTTAAAATAATTTTCTAATTTTTCTCTCGTATTGATTCTTTCTGGTGTTAAATTTTGGGTTGCCATACTTTCTTTTCCTAAGGTAAAGGCAAAATTGAAGTAATAAGGTCCTACATCATAACCATTAATATTATTGTTACTCCAAGTTTCTTTTTGCTGAACATTTCCTTCTGTATATGTTTCTAGTTGTAACCTTGTCCCTTTTCTAAATAACATGATTTTATCGTAAAGGGCATGTTCAAATTCATGGGTCCAAGTATCGTAGTTTGTTAGTCCTGGTCTTGCAATGAACCATAAGAATCCTGCCGTATTACCAACACCTGCTGCAGATCCATATTGCCATGCTCCTACCGCTTCGTTGAAGTTTTTAGAGAATGGTTCTGTTGTCGTTCCACTTCTATTCCATGTTGTAACAGGAGAGGTTCCCATTGGAATATTTGTTCCTGGGAAATAAGTTGTTTTGTACCCTGTAATCGTTTTTACAGTATCATAAACCATAATCGTAAAACTGTTCCAACTTTCTACATGGAAAGACCCAGCCATAGTATCAAATTGTTTTTTAATTAAATTAGAATGATTCATTACATGATTTCTTACAGTATTTTGTCCAGATGCTGTTGTTGGATCAGCAATATAGACTCTTTGTGCTCCTACTTGGAATTGAGCAGGCCCAGATATAATGTATCCCGCATATTTTGGTAATGTTGATAATGGAAGGATAAAGTTAGGAAAACCTTTTAATCTATCCCATGCACGGTATTTTACTTCTGGATGATTCTCTACTGGTATTTCAGATAAAATTCCAATAGAAGAGAAATGTTCAGTAAACCAATCGTTGATATCTTCATATCCACCAATGTTTCTTATTACCCCATCTAGATAATAAGTTAGCGCTGAACTTCCTGTATATTTACTTAAGCTATTTGCAAAGAATGTGTTGGTGGCATTGGTTCCTAGATTTCCTGTTAGTACTTCTTCTGTTAAGTTGTCAATCGTCATAGAATCTTTGTACATTTTTCCTTCAAATAACAGAATATCTGATACTTTAGCCCCACCAATTTCAAAGTGGTACCATCTATGATAGTAATTGTAAGCGTATAATATTTTGTTAAGTCTACCACTATCGATTAGTTCTTGTTTTATCTTGTTGTTTAGAAGTTCACTATCCATATTTAGTATACTATTGCCATCATTTTGCAATAATTGTAGAGCTATTTCTTCTGCAAGTGGTTTCATCATTTCATTATAGTGATCACGATATAATCTACTGTCTGCTGAGGCTGTTAATGGATCAAGTGTCGCAGCATAGTCGATATTGCTTATATAATTCTTTATTGTTTCTACAATTGATGCACTTTCTTTAATAATGTAATTGTCAAATGCATATTCTAAGTCTAAATCATTTAATGTATAAATTGAAATATCTTGTTTTGTCTCTTTGAAAGTTACATTATATTCACTTACTGTGCTATCTTCAAATACTACTTTTATACTTGTTATTGTGTTTTTATTTTGTGTTGTTAGATAAGTTAGCAGTTTTCCATTATTATATGGCAAAATATGTTTTATTATTTTTGTATTCAAAACATGATCTTTTTGTATTTTTAAACCATCTTCAATTAAGTATTTTGCATCATAGAATGGCATTAATTTATTAATATTGTGATACAAAATATCTTTTTCTTCTGTATATCCATTTATTTTCTTAATTCTTGAATAGTCTGGAATATACAATTTATTATTATTTGGTTTTTCATCTTCTTTTGTTTCTTCTGTTGTTTTGGTAACTTGTAATATTGGAGGTTTATCATAAGAAACATCAGATAAATCCCAAATATTTTCATCGAATTGCGCATTATTTTTAAAGAAATCTGTGGTAATTCCTTCTTTTGATATTTGTTTTACACGTTCACCTGAGGCATTACTTACTAATCCAGAATCTATTAACTCATAGTTATTTTTTGATGTTGCATGTATGGTTGAACCATGTACACTGTAGAAATTAGTTCCAGTTGATAAGCTTACATTATTTTTTAATGAAGTATTATTGTTTAATGCAAGTCCAACAATATCTCCATTTAGTCTTGCACTCACATTGTTTGTGTAAGTTACTTTGGTTAAACAATTTTCTATCGTAATTAAGTCAGTTCCATCTCCAGTTCCTAATATTCCGCTAATACCATTTCCATCTTTATTTTGAGTAGAGTTTAATTGTCCTTCTGCATAGCAATTTTTAATGGAACCACCCATCATGTTTCCAACCATCCCTCCAACTCTGATATGTAAAGAAGTTGTAATTTTGAAATTGGTAACACTACTTTGTTCTATTGTACTAGCTGTGGTTTCTCCTATTAATCCGCCTACACGACTAGTTC
>CAJUGF010000019.1:0-6068 GCA_910585915.1 uncultured Bacilli bacterium
GTTTTTACTGGGTTGATAATAATTGGCAAGCAGAATATGTTGATAAAATATTTTATACAAAATTTGTTATTGCTTTTGTTTTATTCATAGTCTTAGTAGTGATTTTGCAGCTTGTTATGGTTTTACCAAAATTTAACAAGATATTAATGGGTGTTTCTTGGAAGGGTAGGATTTTTAAGAACGAATGGAATAAGTCGAACGATAAATTCAAAGGTATGGTTTTTGGCAACAATAAAGATATCCTTTCCATGATATTGGTATCAAAAAGAATAGTTTACACCTTCTTAGCCTGTCATAAGGACAGCAGTTAATTTTCTTTTCCTTCGAATTTTCAATCGCGCTTAAAAGTATATAAGACTAAAATGAAAATAGATGTTAAAAATAAGTTTCAGAAAATGAATATCAATTAAATGAGTATAATCTTAATGTTTTAAATTCTAATAGTTGGTTAAGTATCAAATAATTCTTTTTTAGTATAAGCCAAAGAGTATAGTGAAAGGAAATTTATTGAATTTTATAGTAATACTCTTTAAAATAGTAATGAGAGGATTGATTTAAATGATTGAGAATAAAGTTGCCATTATTACAGGGGGTACTAGAGGAATTGGATTAGAAATTGTCCGACTTTTTAAAGAAAATGGAGCAAAAGTAATTCTATTTGGATCTCGGGAAGAAACTGTCAATAAAGCGTTGGAATATTTAAAAAATGATAATTTAGAAGTGGATGGATATTATCCAAATTTGAATGATTTTGATAGTGTAAAAAAGACGGTTGAAGAGATTATTGCTAAATATGGACGGATTGATATTTTGGTGAATAATGCAGGAATATCTGCTAATAAAAAGATTGAGGAAACATCTGTATCTGATTTTACAAGTATTATGAATTTGAACGTGAATGCTATTTTTCATATGATAAAAGCGGTAGTGCCCTTTATGAAAGAAAATGGGGGTGGTGTTATTCTTAATACTTCTTCGATGGTTAGTATTTATGGTCAACCAAGTGGGGTAGGTTATCCTACTAGTAAATTTGCTGTGAATGGAATGACGAAGTCATTAGCCCGTGAGCTTGCTCCATTTAAAATTCGTGTGAATGCAGTAGCACCTGGAATTACGAATACAGATATGGTAGCAAGTTTGCCCAAAGAGATGATAGAACCATTAATTAAGACTATTCCACTTGGACGTATTGGGGAACCTCGTGATATTGCAAATGCCTTCTTATTTTTAGCAAGTGATATGGCAAGTTATGTTACAGGAGAGATTTTATCTGTAGATGGGGCAGCTAGGGTTTAGTAGTGATAAGAAAGTATTTTATGTTATAATTTTATTATATGGGAAAGGAATGGGAGAATGGAAAAACCAAAAGTATTTTTTACAAAGGAAATTACACCAGAGAGTGTTATAAAAATTTATGAAGCTTTAGGTATCCAATTGGATGGGAAAGTTGCTGTGAAACTGCATTCTGGAGAGCAAGGAAATCAAAATTATCTTCGTCCAGAGTTTGTGAAAGAAATTGTAGAACATGTTGGAGGAACAGTTGTTGAATGTAATACTGCTTATGATGGAGCTCGCGATACGACAGAGAAACATCAAAAGTTAATGGCTGATCATGGGTGGACTAATTATTTTGATGTTGATTTAATGGATGGGGAAGGACCTGATTTGGAACTTGATATTCCAAATGGAAAACAAATTCAAAAAAATTATGTTGGTAAAAATCTGAAAAATTATAATTCGATGTTAGTTTTATCCCATTTTAAGGGGCATCCCATGGGAGGATTTGGTGGAGCTTTAAAACAATTATCTATTGGAGTTGCATCTTCTTATGGTAAGAAATATATTCATGGGGCAGGAAGCACTGAAAATTATTTTGGAACAGAACAAAATTTATTTTTAGATAGTATGGCAGATGCTGCTAGTTCGATTCATAATATGTTTTCTAAGCATATCGCTTATATTAATGTTATGTGTAATTTGTCGGTCGATTGTGATTGTTGTGCGAATGCAGAGAATCCTTGTATGAAAGATATTGGCGTTTTAGCTAGTTTAGATCCTATTGCAATTGATCAAGCATGTGTGGATTTAATTTATAATTCTACGGATGAAGGAAAAGAACATTTTGTTGAGAGAATTGAATCTCGTAATGGGCTTCGAACGATTGAAACAGCAAACGAGCTTGGTTTTGGAACTAAGGATTATGAATTAATTTGTATTGATTAATATTCGAAAGACAAGTATTAGATTGATGCTTGTTTTTTCTATGGAAGGAAACGGTATCATGGATTTGTATGAAATTTTAGAACATTTACAAATTGCTTATGAAGAGGTGGATCATTCAGCTATTTTTTTCTGTGTCAGAGGCTCAAATAGTTAAAGAAAAAATATCAGGAGTGGGGTGTAAAAGTTTATTTCTTACTGATTGTAAGGGAACTTATATTATTTATCTTTTAAAGGATTCAAAGCATGCTAATATTTCTTTGCTAAAGGATATTTTTAAGGTTTCCCATTTATCTTTTGCAAGTGAAGAAGAACTTTTTGAAATTCTACATTTGAAACGCGGAAGTGTTAGCCCTCTTGGAATTATTTTTGATAAAGAGAATAAAGTTATTATCGCTATTGATTCCAATCTAAAGATGGAAAGATTACTTGTTCATCCTAATGTTAATACGAAGACAATTGCTCTTTCATTTGATGATCTTTTTCGATTTATTATTTATACAGGGCATTCTTATGTTTTTGTTGATGATGACTTATAGTTTTCAGATGAATTATAATCATAAAATATCATTTGTCTATGAAATAGATTATTATATGGTAGAGAAAAAATGAAATGAAAAGATTTAAAAGTATTGACTTTTCCCTAGGGGGATAGTCTATTCTTTTATTTGAGGAGAGGAATTATGAATATTTCAGAAGTTGAACATATTGTTGGATTATCTAAAAAAAGCATTCGATATTATGAGGAAAATGGTCTTTTAAATCCAAAACGAAATAATGAAAATGATTATCGTATCTTCAGTGAAGAAGATGTTCGAAAGTTGAAAATTATTAAATTTTTTCGTGAACTTGGTGTGTCAATTCATGATTTGCGAATGCTTTCTTTGGGAGAGCTGTCTGTTTTTGATTGTATGGAAGAACAATTAAAGAAGATTAAACTGGAGGAGAAAAAGTATCAAAGTGTAAAAAAAATGTGTGAAGAACTATCCACTACGCAGGAATCTTTTTGGAATATTGATATCACAAGATATTTTCATCAAATGAATACATTAAATAAAGAGGGATTTACAATGAGAAAATTAAAATCAAATAAAAGAAAAAAAATACAAGGGGCTGTTTTTTCAAGTGTGGTTTTTGGAAGTTTTTTTCTATTTCTTTTAGGAGTGATATCTTATTTTCAATTTACAGAAGTCGATAAACTTCCTTGGTTTATTTATGCTTTTTTTGTTTTATTATTTGGCTTGCCAATTGTGGGCATTATTTATAATTTAGTACTTCGTTTGAAAGAAATTTATGGAGGTGAAGAAGATGAAGCTAGTAAGTATTGATTATATTCCTGGAAGTGAAATTGTTGAAGCTCTTGGAATTGTGAAAGGACAGATTGTACAATCCAAAAATATGGGTCGTGATTTTATGGCTGGTATGAAAACGATTGTTGGGGGTGAAATTACTTCTTATACAGATATGATTTCTTTAGCAAGAAGTATGGCCACAAAACGAATGGTAGATGAAGCAGAAAGTTTGGGAGCTGATGCGATTATTAATGTGCGATATGGGTCTTCTTCGGTGATGCATGGAGCAGCAGAAATCATTGCTTATGGAACAGCAGTAAAACTTAAAAAATAGAGTATGGGGTGAATTCATAGCAGTATGCTATGAATTTTTTTCTTGACAAAAAATTTTTAAAATCGTACAATGAGCTTTGTTGCTAAAAAATTGAAAGGGTGAGTTTTATGAAAGATAATGAGAATATTTTAGGAACTGAAAAGATTATTTCTTTGATTCGAAAATTTTCTATTCCTTGTATCATTTCAATGCTCGTTAATTCTCTTTACAATATTGTAGATCAAATTTTTATTGGTCGAGGAGTGGGGATGCTTGGAAATGGTGCAACGAATGTTGTTTTTCCAATTTCAATGGTTGCACTTGCAATTTCTTTAATGATTGGGGATGGCGCATCTGCGTATTTGAGTTTAAAGTTGGGTGAGAAAAAGAGCAAAGAAGCTTCTCAGGGAGTCGGAAATGGTTTTACATTAACTGTTATTCTATCCATTTTCCTTACTATTGTTTGTTTGGTATTTTTAAATCCACTTTTAAATTTGTTTGGATGTACTGATAATTTAAGAGAATATGCGGTTAGTTATGGACGTATTATTGTATTTGGTCTTCCTTTTGTAATGATTGGAACAGCGCTTAATTCAATGATTCGTTCTGATGGTAGCCCAAAATATTCGATGGCTTCAATGGTTATTGGAGCAGTACTTAATATTATTTTAGATCCCATTTTTATTTTTAAATTTCATATGGGTGTAGAAGGTGCTGCCCTTGCTACTGTTATAAGTCAATTTGTAACTTTTCTTTTAAATATTTTGTATATTCGTAAGTTTCAATCTATTTGCCTTCATAAACAATCTTTTGTTTTACAACGAACTGTTACTAAGTCGGTATTAATGCTTGGAATCAGTAGTTTTATTACGCAAATGAGTTTTGTTGTTGTCATTTCTATTGAAAATAATTTGCTTGGAAAATATGGACTTGATACAAAGTATGGATCTGAAATTCCTATTACTGTTTTAGGAATTGTTATGAAGATTAGTCAAATTTTAAATAGTATCGTGATTGGTCTAGCTGTTGGATGTCAACCAATTTTTGGATATAATTATGGTGCTAGAAAAATGGAACGTGTTAAGAGTACTTTGAAGTATGTTTTAGGAATTAGTGTTGTTATTACAGTTATATCTTTCCTTTTATTTCAAACAATACCTGATGTGTTAATTCGGTTATTTGGTAGTGGGGATGCAAATTATATGGAGTTTGCGGAGTATACTTTCCGTATTTATTTGATGCTAGTTATTTGTGTTGGTATTCAAATTCCATCTGGTATTTTCTTTCAAGCGATTGGAAAGAGTAGTAAAAGTGCTATTTTGTCGCTTTCACGTCAAATTGTCTTTTTGATACCAGCAATGTTTATTTTAGGACATTTCTTTGGGTTAATGGGAGTTTTATATGCAGGTCCTGTTGCAGATGGTTTATCTTTTTTACTTGCAATTCTATTTTTAACTTTGGAAATGAGAAAGATGTCTTTATCTTCTGCTTCTTTTGAAAAGAAGCAAGAAGTCCATTTCGTAGATCATTCTGTCATTGACAGGAATGTTGTGGTTACAGTTGCTCGTGAATATGGAAGTGGTGAGCGATATGTTGGTAAATTATTAGCAGAACGCCTTCAAATTCCGCTATATGATAAAGATTTTATTTTAAAAGTTTCTGAGGAAACGGGTTTATCTGCTGACTATATTAAAGAAAATGAGCAGAAGAAAAGTTCTTTTGATATGATCCATAGTGGATATTATAGTGGGCTTAATAATGCTGATGAATTATTTTTAAAAGAATCAGAAGTGATTCAAAATATTGCTAAAAAAGGTTCTTGTGTTATTGTTGGACGTGCAGCTGATTTTGTTTTAAGAGAACAAGAAAATGTCATTTCTATTTTTCTTTACAGTGATATGAAACATAAAGTGAACCGCGCAGTGAAATATTATGGTATTAAAGAAGATAGAGCTGAAAAGGAAATTAAAAAAATTAATAAATTAAGGGCAAATCATTATAAATATTATACAAGTCAAGAATGGAATGATCCTGAAAATTATGATCTTTGCATTAATACAGATGTACTTGGTGTAGAGGAAACTGCTTCTTTGATTGCAAATTTTATTGAAAAGAAGTATTAAGATAATTCATAAAGAAGAATTATCTTTTTTTATATTGATTGCTTTCTTTCAAAAGAGAAGTGTATTTTATGTTAAAATGTTTTCAGAAGTTCCTAAAGAAAATTTGAAGGCGGTTTATGT
>CAJUGF010000019.1:6078-23305 GCA_910585915.1 uncultured Bacilli bacterium
ACCGAGATCTACACTCTTTCCCTACACGACGCTCTTCCGATCTTTTATGTTAAAATGTTTATAGATGAGAGGAGTTTAGAAATGTGCTATTAGTTAAGACAATTGATTTGTGGACGAAACAGTGTAAGAATCATTATGTGTTTTTTAATGAGGCTTTTTATGGTAATTTTGCAAGTGATAAATATGAATTGTTAACTAATACGAAGAAATTTGAAATTGAACATCGTTGTGGTTTTATTAACATAATAAAAACAAGACTAATTCCAATTCAAGAGAATTCAGATTTGACGAAAAAAAATAAAAAAAAGAATCTAGGTGATTGATATGGAAAAATATTTAAGAAATGAAATTTATGAATTAAAGCGAGATAATTTTGAACAGTTTTGTTTCATGTTACGTTATACATTAAATAATTGGCTTTCAAGTGGGATTCAATATGGTTTTTTTCATCCCATTACGAAGAAAAATTATCGCGTGTTTGAGGATTATTTAAAAATTTTGAAAGAGGAGAATCTTTATTTAAATTTGCTGCTTCAAAATGAATTAACTTTTGAAAGTGGACAGGTTTTTCACTTTTTGGATTTACTGGATGAAAAGAATGATGAAACGATGATGTATTTTTATCAAACTTTAGATGATTTTGGAGATTTTATTTCTTTTGGTGGAGAAGAGTATCGGTTTCATTATCCAAAACGAGATTTTAAATTTATTACAGAAAATAAAGATTTTCAAAATGAATTAACCCGTCTTATTTTGGGAGCTAATGTATTACAAGAGTATTACACATTTGGTGATTCTTTTTGGCGTTATTTAAATCCAAGAACTACTGTTTTGAATGAAATTATAAATGATAATGCATCTTACTTTTATGGTGTGTATCTTAAAATTAGTGAAGATCGAATTTTAAGAGATATTAAAATGATCGTTCCACAGATGGATAGTTTGGAGACACTTTTAATTAATGTTCATGAGGTAAATTATGCATATGCGTTATATCAAAAAATGAATCAACCATTTGAAGACTTGGATTATGAGTTTTATGCAAAACAAGCAGAGCAAGAGTTTATGGAGCAGTGTTTTTATCGAAAACGAAAGCAGCTATTTGGAGATTAAGAAAAATAGGAGGTAATCATGGAACTTATTCAAGTAGGAAAAAATACTTATTATATAAAGAATAATACAAATATAGGAGTTTATTGCATTAATGATCATGAAGTTTATTTAATTGATACAGGAAATGATAAAGATGCAGGAAAGAAGATTTTAAAGATAATAGATGAACATGGATGGGTTATAAAAGGTATTATTAATACCCATTCCAATGCTGATCATATCGGAGGAAATGAAGTAATTCAAAAAAGAAGTGGCTGTGAAGTACTTTCCTATGGTCGTGAGAAAAGTTTTATAGAATATCCAGATTTTGAATCAACTTTGCTTTATGGTGGATTTCCTTTTGCGGATTTAAGAAATAAATTTTTGATGGCTAAATCAAGTGCTGTTAAAGATATTGAGGGAAATTTGCCTGAGGGACTTTGTTATTTTTCTTTGAAAGGACATTTTGTTGATATGATTGGGATAAAAACTTCAGATGATGTTTATTTTCTTGGAGATGCATTGTTTTCTTTAGAAACGATTTCTAAGTATGGGGTCTTTTTTCTTTATGATGTGAAATCCTTTTTGGGGACTTTAGAATTTTTAAAAACACTTGAAGGAAAACTTTTTATTCCGAGTCATGTGGAAGCTCTGGCGAGTTTAGATGAAATTATTTTAGAAAATGGTAAAAAGGTAAAGGAGATTTCTCAGGTGGTTTGTTCTTTTTGTGAGTCATGTCATACTTTTGAAGAGATTTTAGCTCATGTTTTTGAACATTATAATTTGTCTATGAATATGAATCAGTATGTACTTATAGGGAGCACAATTCGTTCTTATTTATCTTATTTGTATGAAACTGGGAAGCTTTCATATGAATTTATAAATTATCAAATGATATGGAAAACAATAGAATAGAGGTTTTTGATGAAAGAATTTTATTTACAACATTTTGGGTTTCGCCTTTTATGTTATGGGTGTTTAATTTTTCTTCTTTTACTTTTCTTTGTTTTTCTATTTTTAAGGTTGTGGCCTTCTTTTGGTGGTCATGCAAGTAAAAATCAGAAGGAAGAATATCGGAATCGAGCTAGTAATTATGTGAATGAGAAGTTTCAAAATGAGAAAGATTTGTCTTTGATGAGTAATTCTTCTAAAGAGAATCATTTTGTTTCTACCAAAGGTAGAAAACCAATGGAGAGTTTACCAACGATGAAGCCGAACTTTTTAACGAATCCTAGTGTGGAGGATTTAACTGTTACTTGGTTTGGGCATTCTACTATTTTAATTCAAATGAGTGGGATGAGTATTTTAGTGGATCCTATTTTTAGTGAATATGCTTCTCCTATCCAATTTGTTGGGCCGAAAAGATTTAGTCATTCTCCAATTAGTATTCATGAGTTACCAAAGATTGATGTTGTTTTAATTACTCATGATCATTATGATCATTTGGATTATAAAACTATTCAAGAGATAGATTCTAAAGTTATAAAATATATTGTTCCTTTGGGAGTAGAAAACCATTTAATACGATGGAAGATAGATGAGGAAAAGATTCATAATATGGCATGGTGGGAAGAATTTGAGATGAATGGTCTTACAATAGCTTGTACACCAGCGCAGCATTTTTCTGGAAGAAGTTTAAATGATCAATTTAATACGTTATGGGCGTCTTATGTATTAAAAAATGAGTCTTATACGATTTTTGAAAGCGGGGATACTGGATTTGGTAATCATTTTGAGGAGATTCATAAGAAGTATGGGGATATGGATTTGGTGATGCTTGATAGTGGGCAATATAATGTGATGTGGGAAGGGGTACATATGCATCCAGAGGAAGTGATACAAGCAAGTGAGATTCTGCATGCAAGAGTAACTATGCCAATTCATTATGGAGCGTTTGTTTTATCAAATCATCCTTGGGATGATGGGTTGGAACGAATCAGTAATATGGCTCCTGCAAGTAGTCGAAATCTTGCTACGCCTATGATTGGGCAAACGATTCGTTATTCTTCTTCTATTGAGACAGAGGAGTGGTGGAAAGAAATTGATTAGGAGAATTTAATGAAAATGTTAAGAAGAAGGAAGGTATTATTTTGACGACTAAAGAATATAAAGATTTTATTTTAGAGAGAATTGAACTGCCAATTTTGGCTAAGCCAATGATGGGGGGGTATTTGTTTTATTATGAAAATGTTTTATTTGGTGGTATTATACAAATGATAATTTTTTAATAAAGAAAACAAAGAGTAATGGACAGTTTTCTTTATCTGAGGATATACCTTACCAAGGTGGAAAGCCAATGTATTTGATTGAGGATTTTGAGAGTGTGGCTTTATTAAAAGAAATCATTGTAGAAACTTGTAATGATTTAAAAAAATGAGTTTCGTGATTTCTTTTTTCTTGATATAATACAAAAAGATTAAAAGGACGGATGGATATGAATTTACCAGATATGAAAAAAGCAAAAGTAAGGGGAGAAGAAGTTATTGGATATTATGAAAATGAAAATGTCACTTCTAAACAATTTCAAGGAAAGAAATATTTTATTCGTACTTATGGATGTCAGATGAATGTACATGATTCAGAAGAGATTTGTGCCGCAGTAGAAAATTTAGGTTTTTCTAAAGTTGAAGTATTAGAGGAAGCAGATTTAGCAATTTTGAATACTTGTGCGATTCGAGAAAATGCTCATGATAAAGTGTATGGGTATCTAGGAAGACTGAAACATTTAAAAAGAGAAAAACCTGAATTAATGATTGCGATTGGTGGTTGTATGCCACAGCAAGAGAATGTTACAGAAGAATTGATGAAAAAACATCCTTATGTGGATATTGTTTTTGGAACTCATAATATTAATGAGTTATCTAAAATGATTTTAGAGCATGTAAAAAAACAAGAAATTGAAGTTTATAGTATTGAAGGAAATGTTTATGAGAATGTTTTATATAAAAGAGATTCTTCGATTACAGCATGGGTAAATATTATGTATGGCTGTGATAAGTTTTGTACTTATTGTATTGTGCCATATACAAGAGGGCGTCAACGTAGTAGAAAAATGGATGATATTTTAAAAGAAGTCCAATCTTTAAAGAATCAAGGGTATATGGAAGTAACTTTACTTGGGCAAAATGTAAATGCTTATGGAAAAGATTTAGAAAATCCAATTTCTTTTGCAGTACTTTTAGAACAAGTTGCTCTTATAGGAATTCCTAGAGTGCGATTTGTAACAAGTCATCCTTGGGATTTTACGGATGAGATGATTGATATTATTTCGAAATATGATAATATTATGCCTTATATTCATTTGCCTTTACAATCTGGTTCTAGTCGTATTTTGAAGTTAATGGGTCGAAGATATACTAAAGAAGAGTATTTGACTTTGTTTCAAAAAATGAAGGAGCAAATTCCCAATGTGGCGATTACGACAGATATTATTGTTGGATTTCCTGGAGAAACGGAAGATGATTTTTTCGATACTTTGGATGTCGTAAAACAATGTCAATATGATGGAGCATTCACTTTTATTTTTAGTCCTAGGGAAGGAACTCCAGCTAGTAAGATGAAAGATGAACTTTCATTATCTATTAAAGAAGAAAGACTTCATCGTTTGAATGAACTTGTGAATGCTTCTTCCAATTTAAAGAATCAAGCATATGTGGGAAAAGTAGTAGATGTTTTGATTCAAGGAGTGAGTGAGAAAGATCAAAATAAGGTATTTGGTTATACAGAAACGATGAAACTTGTAAATGTTATAGCAGATAAGGATACGATTGGAACTATTATTCCAGTTCGTATTACGGATGCGAAGAGTTTTAGTTTGGATGGGGAAGCTGAATATTCAAAAAATAATTAGGAGAGTTTTATGGAAAAGGGATTTAATCGTGCAACAAATTTAATTTTGCGTTATCTAGGTGATGAGAAGCTTGCTATGGAGTCATTTGTTTGTGATGCTACTACAAAGAGTTATGTTTCTTTTACAGATGAAGCGATGATTTACGAAGCTATTTCTTCGTTGGATGAAGAATTTATGAGTCATTTGAGTGAGGAAGAATTGATGATCCTTCGTAGTTATACTGGGTATCATTATAAGGAGATAAATGCTTTGTTACGTGGTACTTGGAATTATGAGACGAATGGAAAACTTGATGAGGAAACTCGAAAAAAGTATTTTGAATTGTCTCAACAAATTAAAAAAATTTTGTTGAAATACCCAAGTCCTTGCTTTCCTTTTGTTACTTATCGTGGAGTGAATGTATCGGCGTTTTCAAAGTATGGTATTACCTCGATACAAGACATCATTTTTATGAAAGAGCGATATATGTATGAAGAAGGTTTTACAAGTACTTCTTTACTTTCTGATACCAGTTATTTTGGGAAAGATTTGGAAACAGGAATTGATTATAATGTTCAAATTCAATATTTAATTTGTGAAAATGAAGTGGATGGGGCTTTTCTTTTAGGAGATATGACTAGTTTTAGTAAAAATCAAAATGAGTTTTTGATTGAAGCTGGAAGTTTATCAAAAATTGTTGATGTGAAAATCGATACAGAAAAAAATACTGCAGTATTAGTTGCAGTATTGATTCCGAAAAGAGTTTGGAATTTGAGCGAAGTTCGTGAAACACAAAATATGAAGTTATCTTAAACAATTAATTTTTGGCAGTTTGCTTTTTTCTTGTGCGCAGATGATAATACAAAAGAAGAAGGATTAGTATTATTTCGAATCCACCTAGAACGAGTGGTAAGAAAGTATACATTTCTAATTCAAGGTAATAGATTTCTCCTAAGTAAATTACTAGGAAATATAATAAAACAAGAACGATAAAGAAGAAAATGTTTTTTTTCTTTTCTGGCAATATTATTTTTACATTGTTAGCACTAATCGCAAGTGTCATAAAAACATCTAAAATCCAGGTGATACTTACAATGTTTTCTACTTTTTCTAAAAATTGAAATACTTTTATTTTTTTTAAAATCATGTATTCTGGATAACGGTAAATTTGAATTAAGTTTGGTCCTAATACTGCTATGATTAGAACTCCTATTATAATAATGGTTCCTGTTGAAAGTAAGTATTTGCGAATTAATTTGTTGTCTTCCATTGGAGCATTTAGTAAAAGTAAAAATGGGGATGAGGTATAGAAGGCAAAGAATAAAGTCGTTTTAATCATATCTATAGTGCTTTGTGTCATGATTGGTAGGAATTTATCTGTAGTTCCATAAGGGATTAAAATGATCATAGAGAATATGACAATCGTTAGAGATACTGGCATAAATATTTCTGCTATTCTTCCAACAGTACTCCAACTTTTTCTGGTAATTCGATAAATTAGAAAAAAGAGTGGTAGGAGAATAAATGCAGTTGGAGAATTAATTAAGAAAAAGGATGATGCAAATGTTTCTAAGATAAAGAAGAGTTGACTTAAAATATAGATATTAAATAAGAAAAAGATACTGAGTATGATATATTTTAATACTTTTTTCTCTTTTAGATATTCTTTTAAAGTCAGATCTTTCATTTGTTCTTTTATTTTGGATATTCCATATATAAGTATAATACCTAACATGGTTCCAAGAAGAAAGCAAATCCATGAATCTTTATTGGTTGAATAAAGAATAACAGAATATCCGAAACCTAAAAAAAAGGAACGTCCTAAGAAGTATGATAGGGAATATATTTTTCGTTTACTCATCTTTTTTCACCTCAAATGTTTTTCCGTTTTTGTTAATTTTAATTTTGATTTCTGTTTCTAGTTTTAGCTTGTTCCAGTTTTCTAATTCTTTTCTTTTCTTTTGATAATATTTTTTCCTGATTCCTAAAACATCAGTATTTTCCTTAGTAACAGTATTCCAAAATTCCTTATATTCTTTTTCTAATATTTTTTCATATTTTCTAGCTAATTCTTCATAGATTTGGCTTTCGCGAAAATCGTAACCACAAGAGTCTTTGATGACTTCTGCTTTTAAATTGCTCGTAATTTTTAAGGTACTTTCTGTTACTTCTATGTCTGTTTTTTTATTGTTGTATAAATTAATAATGGTGTATCCTTCTAATTCATTTTCACAAGGAAGATTTAGACGATGATTGGAAGATTCATTATTTAAAACGTTTAGTATCGCTGCTGATTCGGGAGATAAAATATTGGTTAATTTTCCGCCATCTAATATAGCCATTCCTGCTAGTGTTACCTTATCATCTAAAAGTTCAATGGCAGTTAGGGCTGGATCAATTCGTTCATCTTCATATTCATCCATAAAATGGTCAAAATCGACTTTTAAACTAATATTTTCATTATATTTGTTGTTTCGAATTAGAGAATCGATTTGTTCTGATACAACAGGAGATTCTTTCGTAGTATTTTGAAGAATTTTTTTTGCAGTAGTACCTTTTGCGATGACAGGTGAGAATATGTTTCTAATGTATGGTTCTCTTAGCATATAGTCAGCTATGTTTCTAAGTTTTTCTCTAGCTGCATTTTCCCCAACGATTAGTACTTTTAAATGTGAAAGATAAGTTTCTTTACTAATGGAATCAGAAGCGTTTTGAAAGGCTTCCACGATTGTTTTTCCAGAACCTTCCACCATATAAGCTTTAAGCATCGGATCTTCGTTTTTTTGATTGTTTAAAATTTCATAGTTGACGATGTAATTATCATCTTCAAAATCAATGGATATACCTGAGACGATTGCTCGGTCATTTAATTCTTGGTAGTCGTAACATCCAGTAATCGATAGGAGTATTACTAGTAATAAGATTAATTTTTTCAAATTTCATTTCTCCTTTGACGTGTTTTATTTTGATTGGTTAACATACTACTTCGAAGAATTTCTTTATCTACTCTTTTTTTTAAAATTCCTTTATTTAGATATATTTTGTCATATGGAGCTAAGGGATAAAAGTATGGTTTTTTTATGGATGTTAATTCGGTAACATGAATAAAGAAATAAATAAATGTTAGAAAAACGCCGAAAAGTCCATAGAGAGTGGCAGCAAATAAAAAGATGAAGCGAAAATGTCTTATAGCACTGACGATTTCTTGATTTGTGAATATTAAACTAGTGATAAATGTGAAAGCTATTACGATAATCATAATAGGACTTACAATACCAGCACTAACAGCAGCTTCTCCAAGAACTAAAGCACCAAGGATAGAAATGGCACTTCCATAGGAGTTTGGAAATCTGACATCACTTTCTTTTAGAATTTCACAAATGATGAGCATGATGAGGGCTTCAACGATAGCAGGAAAGGGGACATCTGCTCGTTGGGTACCAAAATTAATTAAAAGGGATGTGGGGATGGTTTCAGGATTATAATTAATCATGGCAATGTAGAATCCAGGAGTAACAATAGTTAAAAAGAAGCAAGCTAAACGAATGATTTTTAGGTAATTAATATTCTTGGCTTTTTGATAGTTGTCAGCTACAGGATTAATAAAGTCACTAAAGAAGGCTGGAACTATTAAGGCAAAAGGAGAGGTATCTACTAGTATGGCTATTTTTCCTTCTAAGAGTGCGTTTGAGACTGCATCTGGTCTTTCTGTTCTAACAACTGTTGGAAAATGTGAATTGTTTTCAATTTCTAAGAATTCAGCAATAGAACCAGAGTCTAATATGCCATCAATATCAATTTTTTCGATTTCTTTTTTGACAAGATTTATGTTTTCTTGTTCTGCAATATCATCACAATATAAAATATTAATCATTGTAGTCGTTTTTCTTCCCACTACTAAACTATTCGTTTTAAGAGTACTGGATTTAATTCTTCTTTTAACTAGTCCTAAATTAATTTGAATGTTTTCGGTAAAGCCATCTTTTGGTCCAATAATCGCAGGTTCACTGGTTGGTTCTGGAATTCCTCTATTAATATCAGCTTTGGTTTCCATCGCGAATATTTCGCTATTATGAATAACGATAGTAAATCCATTGGTGATATAAAATTCAATTTGATCTGGCTCAGTTAATTCAACGGTGTTAGGAGCGGGAATTAAGCTTTGAATGTTTTTTAAATTTTTTTCTTTTTCACCACTTAGTAAACTTAAATTTTTTAAAATATAGTCGTTTACTTTATCTGATCCAGAAACACTTTCTAAGTAAGCAATATAAATAACTTCTTTGTTATTTAAATGGATTTCTTTTAAGATTAGATCTGGACAATTTTTAAATTCTTCTTTGATTCTTGTCACAATTTTGTTGTTCATATATTTCACCATTTTTAAAGTACCCAAAACTATTCATGCTATACAAAATAATGTATAATATTTTAAAGGTGAAATGTATGGCGATTGTTAAAATTGAAAAGTTGGATCATCAATTTCGAGGAATTGGATATCTTGATGGTAAGGTTTTGTTTGTACCACGAACGATTCCTAAAGAAATGTGTGATGTCGATATTTTGGATATAAAGAAGAATTACATGGTGGGTGAATGTAAAAGGATTTTGGAACGTAGTTCTAAGCGTGTTACTCCAAAGTGTCCTTTTTATGATGCTTGTGGTGGTTGTGATATGGAACATATTTCTTATGAGGAAAGTGTTTTGTGGAAGAAGCAAATGTTAGAAGAAATATTTAAAAAGAATGGACTTTGGAATGATAGTATTTCGGTGATAAGTGATCAATCTGTTGCTTATCGTAATAAAGTATCTTTGAAAGTTCAGAATGGGCGTCTTGGATTTTATCAAAATGATACTCATCAGTTAGTCGAAATTTCAAAATGTCTTCTTGCGAGTGATGCTATTAATCGGTTGATAGATGATTTTTCATTGTATTCTTTTTCTAATGGAGAAGTAATGATTCGTGTGAATGAAAATGATGAGGTATTACTTGATATTATCACCAATGATGAAGTAAAAATTGAAGCAGAATTAACAGAGCGCCATAAGATTGTTGGAATTATGGTGAATCATCGTTGTGTGTATGGAGAAAGTTATTTTTTTGAACGAAAAAATGGTGTTTTGTATCAAGTGAGTTTTGATTCTTTTTTTCAAGTTAATCCTTTTATTAGTAGTAAATTATTCTTATATGTTCGTGATTGTTTGAAAAAGGCTTCCAATGTTCTTGATCTTTATTGTGGAGTTGGAACACTTGGACTTCAAGTTTATCAAAATAGTATAAAACTTACGGGAATTGAAATTGTCCCAAATGCAATTTTTAATGCGATGAAAAATGCCAAGTTAAATCATGTCGATGCCAGTTTTCATTTAGGTAATGTTACAGATCTTATTTCGAAAATTCCCGTGGATTTTGATGCAGTTATTGTTGATCCTCCAAGAAGTGGATTGGATACTAATACTTGTAAGGCAATTTTCGATATGAAACCTGATACTATTTTATATGTTTCTTGTAATCCTCAAACTTTAATTCGAGATTTGAAATTTTTTCAAAAGGATTATGAAATAGTTTCTGTTCAAGGATTTGATATGTTTCCTTATACAAAACACGTTGAATGTGTATGCGTGATGAGTAGGCGATAAACCCTTATAAATAAAGGGAAAATCAACTATTCAGTAGGGGTCAAAAAAATGGTAAAAAAACGATAAAAAAATGATATTTTTACTAATTTTTGAAAAAAATATTATGGAGGTTGTCTGTGGAGAATATGTTTCATCATACCACCCTAACTGGTATGTGTTGTATAGTTATGCTAGAATGAAAAAATGGTCAAATAGATGACTAGTAAGGAGATTAAAATTATGAGCGATAAAAAATATTGGGATGAAATATATTATAGTAATCTAAAGGAATCAGAAAAAGACTTTTTAAATGATATATGGATGGAAAAATATAATGATATTATTTGTAATATAAATAATAAAAATGCTATTGATTTAGGATGTGGTTTAGGTCAAGATTCAATATGGTTATTTGAGCGTGGTTTTAATGTAATATCATGTGATTTTTCAGAAAAAGCAACAAATAAGTTTAAGCAATGTATCCTAATGCTAATATAATGAATTTTGATATTGTTGATGGCTTACCATTTGAATCTAATTCAGTAGGATTAATAAATGCTAACTTGTCTATTCATTATTTTGATATGAATAAAACAATGGAAATATTTGATTCTATTTATAAAACTCTTGAAAGAGGTGGCTTATTTATTGGAAGGGTAAACTCTGATAAAAATGAATATGTTAATGATGATTATATTAAGGTAGAAGAAAATTTTTACTACAATCCAGTAAAAGAACAACATAAAAGATTATTTAATCAAGAACAATTTGATAAATTAACCAAAAACTGGAATGTAATTATATTAAATGAAAATGAAACTACTCGTAAAGGAAGAAAAAAATATACTTGGGAATTTATTTTGCAAAAGTATTAATAATTATTTAAAAAATAAGGAGGTTTGGAATGAAAAATGAATTGATAAAAGAAAATAAAACAGAATTGCTTATTTATGAGTCAACAAATGGGAATATTAAACTAGATGTAAATTTAGAAGGAGAAACAGTTTGGTTATCTTTGGAACAAATGACCAGATTATTTGGAAGGGATAAATCTGTAATTTCTAGGCACATAAAAAATATTTTTGAAGAAGGTGAATTAGAACGAAATGCTTCAACTATTGCAAATTTTGCAACAGTTCAAAAAGAAGGAATTAGGAAAGTCGAAAGAAATATTGATTATTATAATTTAGATGTAATAATAAGCGTAGGGTACCGTGTTAAATCTTTAGAGGGTGTAAGATTCAGAAAATGGGCAACTGCAAGAATTAAAGAATACATAATTAAAGGATATACTATGGATGATGAGCGTCTTAAAAATTTAGGTGGTGGAAAATACTTTTATGAATTAATAAACCGCATTAAAGATATCCGATCAAGTGAAAAAGTATTATATAGACAAGTTCTTGATTTGTATGCTACTGCAATTGATTATAATCCTAATGCTCCCGAAACTATAAGATTCTTTAAAATTGTACAGAACAAATTCCATTTTGCGGCACATGGAAACACTGCAGCAGAAGTTATCTATAATCGTGTTGATGCAAATAAACCATTTATGGGTCTTACTAGTTTTAAAGGAGAATTGCCAAGCATTAATGATATAGAAATTGCTAAAAATTATTTAACAGAAGAAGAACTTTTGATGTTAAACAATTTAGTTTCAGGATATTTTGATTTTGCTGAATTTCAAGCAATGAAACATAAACCTATGAGGATGAAAGATTATATTAATCAGTTAGATAAAATATTAGACTCTCTAGATGCTAATATTCTCTTAAATGCAGGTAAAATTAGTCATAAGGAAGCAATAGAAAAGGCAAAACTAGAATATGGAAAGTATCAGATAAAAGAACTTACTTCAATCGAAAAAGAGTATTTAAAATCTATTAATAAAATCAATGAAATTGCTGAAAAATTAAACAATAATTAATTAGTCATAATAAACATTGAACCTAATATGTTTGTATATTATGACATAGTCAGTTATAAACGAACATATCAATGTGAACTATTCATAACGTACATTTTAGTCATGTGGAATGTGTATGCGTGATGACGAGGCGATAACCCCTTATAAATAAAGAGAAAATCAACTATTCAGTAGGGGTCAAAAAATGGTAAAAAGCGAGTGAATTATTGATATTTTTACTAATTTTTGAAAAAAATACTATAGAGGTTGTCTGTGGAGAATATGTTTCATCATACCACATTAGGTGGTATGAGTTGTATAATTGAAATTACCACATGTTTAACAAAAATAAATTATAAATATATAATGGAAATAAATTGGAGGATATAATGAGGATATTAAGTTATAATGTTTATGGTGTTAAAGATGCATTGCCTTTAATTCCTAAATGGGATGAAAGGCAAAGAAATATAGAGAGAATTTTAAATAAAATACTAGAAGATAATGACATAAAAGTTTGTTGTTTTCAAGAGGTAAATAAAAATAATATACAAATGTTAGAAAATATTTTAATAAGCAATAACTTTAAAATATTAGAAAAATTCCCAATGAAAACGCAGTTATATAATCAGTATAATATTGTTGCCATAAAAAATGAACAGAATATAAGAATTAATTATGTTTATTGTCTGCCTCATGGTAAAGATATGGAATATAAAAATGTAGATAATCAAGTTATTGATTATAACATGAGTGATTATAGAACAACTGTATTTGTATGTTTTGAATATATAAATAAAAAATATTTAATAGGTAATATTCATACAGATTATATATCAACTGAAGGTAAAGTAAAAGGCGTTATAAAAACATTAAATTATATGGATACTATAGATGCAGATTATAAAATTGTATTAGGTGATATGAATATGGTTTCACATATGTCAGAAACTTATAATATTCTAAAACAAAACAGTAACTATGTAATTCTTTCAAGAAATAGGAACTTTAATGTGAGTGATAATTCATGGCATGGATATGGAACAAAGGAACAAGTGAATGTTGATTTTGCTTTCGTTGAAAAAAATACTATAACCTCATATAATTATCAAATAGTAAAACAGGATGATATGAAGCGAGAAGGGTCAGATCATAGGCCAATCATAATTTCAATAAATTAAGTGATTTAAAAAATATTTATTGAAAAGTAAATAATAGTATTTTATACAGGGTGTAGGTTTTAAAGTTGAAAAATACAATTATGGAAAATAATAAAACAGAATTAATAATATATGAATCAAAAGACGGAAATATTAAACTAGATGTCAATTTAGAAAATGAAATAGTTTGGTTAACGGCTAATCAAATGTCTCTAATTTTTAATAGAGATGAAAAAGTTATTAGAAAACATATAAACAATGTTTTTGATGATGGAGAATTAGATAAGGAAAACAATACGCAAAAAATGCGTGTTGATGGTGTAAAGCAACTCGTTTCATATTATAATTTAGATGTAATAATAAGTGTAGGATATCGTGTAAAATCTTTAGAAGGTGTAAGATTTAGAAATTAATTATACATAACAAACATTCAATTTATTTACTATGGATATTATGACATAGTCAGTTATACCCAAACATATAAAGGGCAACTATTCATAATATACAAACAACGCATGTGGAATGTGTATGCTTGTTAAATAGGCGATAAACCCCTATAAATACTGGGAAAATCAATTGTTCAGTAGGGACGGAAAAATGGTGAAAAACGAGTAAATTATTGATATTTTTACTAATTTTTGAAAAAAACATTGTGGAGGTTGTCTGTGGAGAATATGTTTCCTCATACCACCCTAACTGGTATGTGTTGACTAGCCCAAATTTGGTAGTAATGAGCAGATTGTAATGAAGAAAATAAAGTTAAAATTAGACCAAGCAGAATTTGGAATAATAATAAATGGATTAGTGGAATTTAAAAATAGGTTGATAAGAGAAAAAGAAGATACTGCTCTTATTGATGACTTATTATTAAAAGATAAAAGTAAATAATTGATAACATACTTTGAACTGATTATAATTGTCAGTTCTTTTTATCAAAATAATTTACAAAAACACACAAAGTAAATTGATTTTTTTGTGCAAAAATGTTAATGTGTGTTTAGGTGATAAAAATGTTATATACAAGAAAAGAAATTTCTAAAACATATACTTCTACATATCAATTAAACAAAGCATTGAGAGATAAAAAAATTTTTAAAATTCAAAATGGTATTTACTCTGATGAAGAATTTGTAAATCCTTTAGCAGTAATTACTAAAAAATATCCTTCTTTTATCTTCACAATGGATAGCGCGTTTTATTATTGGGATTTAACTGATGTTATACCAGATAGATTTTGTTTAGCAACAAAACAAACGAGTATTAGATTTAAAGATGAAGATATAAAACAATATTTTGTTGATGATGAAGTGTTCGAACTTGGAAAAACTACTTTAAAAATTGAGAATGTAGAAATAAATATATACGATAAAGAAAGAATGCTAGTAGAGTTAGTTAGAAAGAAAACACAACTTCCATTAGATTATTATAAAGAAATAATATCTAGCTATAGAAAGATAGTAAATACTCTTGATTCATTTAAAATATCTAAATATATTTCGTATTACAAAAATGAACAAACACTATATAATAGAGTGCAAAGTGAGGTGTACTAATCTGAATATAGAAAAAATAAGACAAGAATATATGAAAAATGGCTACACTAGAGTAAATGCAATTGCCAAAGCATGTCAAGATATAATTTTAAAAGAAATATCTGAAAGTCCATATTTTAAAAATGTAACTATAAAGGGTGGAGTTGTAATGCACAGTATTTCTAATGATAAGCGTAGAGCCACTCGAGATATTGACTTGGATTTTATAAAATATTCGTTAGAGGATGATTCTATCTTAAGATTTATAAATAAATTAAATGATAACAATGATGGAATAACTATTACAATAGAAGGGAAACCAGAGTCATTGCATCATCAAGATTATGATGGCAAAAGAGTTAATGTTATCTTGAACGATTCTTATAACAATACAATGAAATCAAAATTGGATATAGGAGTACATAAGAATTTTGATTTAGAACAAGAAGAATATTGTTTTGATCTTAGTGCTATAAATACTACTGCAACATTATTTATAAACTCAAGTGAGCAGATCTTTATTGAAAAATTAAAATATTTATTAAAATTTGGAGCATTATCTACAAGATTTAAAGATATATTTGACTTTTATTATTTGATAAATAATACGAATATAGATAAAGAAAAATTTAATAGATATATTAAAGATATTATATTTGATGATGATTCTATACCAGTAAATAATATAGATGAAGTCATTGTAAAAATGAAAAATTTATTTTCTGATAAAATATTTATTGCTAATTTAAAGGATGCAAGAAATAATTGGCTTGATATTCCAGTTAATAAAGTATTAGAGAATATACTTCAATTTTTAGAAAGTGTGGCAGCGGAAGTTGGTATGTAAAAAATAATATAATATGAAATATTTGGAAGAAGGTGAAATAGTGAATTGTATCACAGAAATAACAAAACGTGATATTTTAGATTAATTCAAAAATGGACTGGAAATAGAAAATTTTTTTGAAACTAAAACAGTTAGGTATGCTTATTTTGGTAGACTTGAAGAATTAGATTTTCTTAAAAGACTATACAAATTGGAAGAAATGCCGAGTTATGATTCAAGATTTCCAAATGCAGAGGGTGATATCTTGCAACATACAGTTAATAATGATGATTATCCTAATTGTTGGGTGTTTGAAGATAAAAGATTTTGTTTGCAAAATGGTAATGACGAAATGTATTTGAAATTTTTATGCGAAATATTTCATCCTACAGTCAGAAACGAAAAAGGCTATTGGAAAAAGTTTTTAAACGAAATAAACAAATTATTGCAAAATGATGGATATGAACTTTATCCTAAGGAAAAGATATCTAATCGTGATGTTTATGGATGGAAAATATTTCAAAGAGAAGAAGCACTATTTGTTCCATATTCTCAAAGGAATGAAAAAGATATAAAAGAAAAAAAGATAGTCTTATCTATAAGTAAAAAGGCAAGGAAACAGATTTATGAATTTTTAGAACGATTCAATATGGAATATCAAGCAACTGATTATACAGGATGGAATTATTGTACAAATATAGCGACAGATGTATTTTCTGATATTAGACAGTTTTATGTGCCAAAGAGTTTTAACAGTCAGAAAGAATATGTTGAAACTGATAGTTTTGCAGATTTTATAATGGCTACCTCCCCATTTTGTGTTTTAGATGCAATAGAGCTTTTTGCCAGACATAGTACAATGGATAATTTTGAAGACAAAATTAACACAATACTGAAGTTAAATAATATTAAATTTCAATTAAGCAATGGGAAATTATAAATTCAATTGATTTTCAAATAACAAAAAATTCACTAGGAAAAGTGGATGAAGCAGGGTTGAAAGAATTATTGCAGGAAGCGTCAAAATACTATGATGAAAATAATATGCAAATTGCGTTAGAAAAAATTTGGGATGCATTTGAAAGATTAAAAACATATTATTGTTCCTCAACAGTTGACAAAAAGAAGTCAATAAATAGAATTGTAAAAAAAATGGGAAATAATCAACAAGCATTTATGGATTTATTTGATAATGAATTTCAAACACTTACGCATTTAGGAAACGAATTTAGAATTAGACATCACGAAACAACAAAGATT
>CAJUGF010000019.1:23315-26341 GCA_910585915.1 uncultured Bacilli bacterium
AGGAGATGTCTAGCGCTCATTATAATAGCAATTGAATATTTATAGGCAGCATTTTGAAATATTCATAATAAACATTGTACCTATTTGATATGTATATTATGACATAGTCAGTTATACCCAAACATATAAAGGTCAACTATTCATAATATACAAACAACGCATGTGGAATGTGTATGCTTGTTAAATAGGCGATAAACCCCTATAAATACTGGGAAAATCAATTGTTCAGTAGGGACGGAAAAATGGTGAAAAACGAATAAATCATTGATATTTTGAGTGATTTTTGAAAAAATATTATAGAGATTGTCTGTGGAGAATATGTTTCCTCATACCACCCTAACTGGTATGTGTCTACTAGTTGAATTTGTTAAGTAATAGATAGTGTTCTTACATATATGTCTTTATTTACTGTTACTGTATAACTTGAAGGGAGTTAAAAATGAAAAAAATTTTAGTTGTTGATGATGAAGAAATGATAACAGACTTAATATCTACCTGTTTATTAGATAAGGGATATGAAGTAATGGTTGCTAACAGTAGTGAAGAAGCACTATTATATATTCCTAAATCTCCTAATTTGATTATTTTAGATATAAATATGCCAAGTGTAAATGGTTTAGAACTATGCAAAAATATTCGTGATTATATTTATTGTCCTATAATTTTTTTAACTGCTAGAGTTAGTGAACAAGACAAAATAAATGGTTTTAGATATGGAGCAGATGATTATATTACAAAGCCATTTAGTTTGAAAGAATTAACTGCTCGAGTTGAAGCACATTTAAGACGAGAGGAAAGAAGTAAAAGTAATTTATCAATTATGACACTTGCAGATGGTTTAATAATAAATCTATCAAGTAGAAAAATATATTTTGAAAAGATAGAAGTACCATTTTCTAAAAAAGAATTTGATATCATTGAATTTTTAATTGCTAATTCTGGACAGGTTTTTGATAAAGAACAAATTTATGAAAAAATTTGGGGATATGATGCTTTAGGAGATAGTAATGTAGTTAAAGAGCATATTCGTAAAATTCGTGCAAAATTTAAAGACGTTACTGGAAAAGAGTACATAGATACAAGTTGGGGAGTTGGTTATTGTTGGAAAAATTAAAAAAAATGAATAAATCATTATCAATAAGAAAGTTTTTTGCTTTTGTTGTTTTTAGTACATTCCTAATTGTCATTGTATTGTCAATAATATGTATTTGGGGTGGTACTAAATTTAGAAATTATCTAGTTCCAAATTCAAATGATGTTGTTTTAACATTAGAACTTACGAATCAAGACGGGCAAAAAATGAATGTAGTAGTAGAAACTGAATTAGGTCGTGAAGCAGTAAAAATGCCAATGATAATAAATAGTTTAGAGTCATCAAAAAATTATATATCATTAGATGATATTGAGATAAAAGTGGTAAAAGTAGAAAATAGTATTGAAAAACTTACTCCTAAAAGAAAATTTGCTTATCAAGCAACAGGAGTGTTAATGGTATTACTTCCTTTATTATTTTCAATTAGTGGTATTTTGATAGCAGGACTTATTTTTTATAAAAGAAAATTAAAAGAGCCTTTAAGAATTTTATCAAATTCAATGCAAGAAATAGCAAAAGAGAATCTTGATTTTAATGTTTTTTATGATTCTGATGATGAAATGGGGGCGTTATGTTCTTCATTTGAAGAAATGCGAAGATCATTAGAAGAAAATTATAAACAATTATGGAAAATGATAGAAGAAAGAAAAATTTTACAAACTTCTGTTGCTCACGATTTAAGAAATCCTATTACCATTATAAAAGGGTACACAGAATATTTACAAGAAAATTTAGAACATAAAGAATTATCTAATGAAAAAATTATTGAAATAATAAATAATATAAATAAAACAACTGAAAGATTAGAAAACTATACTAATTCTATTCGTGCAATAAATCAATTAGATGAAGTAAAGATTGAACGTAAAGAAGTAAGCGTAAAAGAATTTATAGAAAATGCTTGTAATGATTTTTTATTGATGACTAAATCTAAAGAGATTACATTAGAAATTACAGATCATATACCAAAAGGCATTTTTAACATTGATGTTGATGTTGTTTATAGAATATTAGAAAATATTATAAATAATGCTTTAAGATATGCGAAGAAAAAAATTGGCATTTCATTTGAAATAAAACATAATTTTTTAATCATTATTGTCAAAGATGATGGTATTGGTTTTAGTGAAAATGTTTTGTCTGGAAATCATAAATTGATTATTTCAAATAATAAAGATGGACATTATGGTATGGGTTTAACGATAAGCCGTATCTTATGTAAAAAGCATGGTGGAGAACTAAAACTTGACAACGATGAAAAAAATGGAGCAAAAGTAATAATAAAAATACAAATTTGACGGATTTTTGACTTTTATTTTATATCATATCCTTGTAAGCCTAGAATGGCATGACAAGGAGTTTTTTTATGAGAAAAAGAAAAATTTATATCAAAAAGAAATTAAATTATAGAATAAAAGTAATTTGTTTTATTATTTTTACAGTTTTAATATTAAATTGTGTAAACAATATATTTAAGTCTTTTCATATTAGTACAAATGAGTCTTTGATAAATGAGAATGAACAAGTTATTGATAATCAAAAAAAGGAGAATCAAGAGGAAAATACTCTTTTAAATGAAAATAATAGTTATCAAATTCCAAACGATAGACAGGATATTGATAATAATACTACTGATTATACTACAAATAATGAACCTATAAATAATTTTGAAAGAGATATAAATAAGTTTAAAAATAAAAAACTGATCGCTTTTACCTTTGATGATGGCCCTAATTCTAAAACTACCAATAAATTGTTAGATAATTTGAATAAATATAATGCACGTGTAACTTTCTTTGTTGTTGGTAATCGTGTAAAAACTTATGAAGATATTTTGAAAAGAGCATACGATATGGGTAATTTAATAGGAAGTCATACCTACAACCATAAAAACCTTTTTGAATTAAACAATAATCAAATAGTAGATGAAATT
>CAJUGF010000020.1 GCA_910585915.1 uncultured Bacilli bacterium
CACTTTTTAAGTCGTTATGCATATTATCTATGCACTTCAGATTGATTTAACGTTTTTGATTTTGATCCTTTTTGTATCGATTCTTTTTGAAGCTATTTTTTATAAATTAAAAGAGACAAATTATTCATTCGTCTCTTTTTGATGGATTAAATTTCTTCCAACGTAGTGATTTAATATATCTGAGCCATCCCAAATATCTATCACTCCATCTGCATTAATATCTCCAGCTATAAATTTTGCACCTGTTAGCTGAAGTGATACTCCATCATCTCTTATTCTTCCTACATAGTGATTTAATATATCTGAGTTGTCCCAAATATCAATGATGCCATCACCAGTGGTATCTCCAAGCACAATGATGATTTTAGAATCAGCTTGTTCTCCATCGATAATGAGCTTCACTATTTTTTCTGTTCCAACTAAATCGCTGTCTGTAAGTTCAGTTATTCCATCACTATCATAAATTACTAATTTTTCGTTATCATTATCTAATTGATTTTTCAAATCCAGAACAGTTGTATTGTCACTCACTGTTTTAATGTAGCCATCTTCAATAACATGACCATATTCTTCTGATGTAATCTGTTCTGTTTCTGAAAGTCTTGTGATTATTACTTCATATGTTAATATCGTTCCATCTTCTGCAGTTATTACATATTTTACCGAAGTTGTTCCAAAAGCTAATCCTGTTAACGTTTTTGTACTTCCACTAACATATGGTTGTCCATCCATTGTAATTGATGATTTTGGATCTTCTAGTATAGCAGCTATATCAATACTATCTTCATCACTTGGAAGTTCTACAGTATAAACAAATAAATTATTTTCAAATGCTGGATTTAATACTGATTTGTTTACGATAATATTTTTTAAATAGGCATTAGTACTTGGATTTTTTGTATATGTAATATTATATGTTTTTTGAGTTCTTCCATCTTCTGCAGTTAGGCGAATGGTGATAGTTCCACTTTCTTTTGGGATTGGAAGATTGCCATTTTCATCTAAGCTTGTTTCTACTCCATTAATGAAGTATTTGACTGTTGAATGTCCTTCATTTTTGGTTAAATTAATTTTTAGGTTTGTTAGGGCAAATGGAATTTCACCAATACTGTAGTTTTCCTCTAACATTGTGAAAGTTGGTGTTAGTGGATAGTCAATTGTTGGATCTTCTCCATTATGTACAGTTAGGTTACTTAGGAAAGCATCATCACTTCCTTCATCCATTGCTCTTGTGATTACTAGTGTATATGGTTTTTCCGAATTATCTTCTGCTTTTACTACGATATTAATGGCATTTGAACCTTCTATTAGATTGATATCTTTTGTATATGTTTGATATGCACCTGCATCGCCATTAACACTAATTAAACTCTGTGCTTCCTTGGCAGTTAAGACTAACCTTATAGAATCGATATTATTGGCTACATTTAATGTATAAGCAGTCGTGGTTTCGTTCCATGCTTCATTTGTCGTTAATCTTGTACTGTCTATATCAAATATTTCCATATTAGCTAGTAAATTATTACTAGAATATACTTTATTGTAATCAATGGTATAATTTTGGGTCGTTACATTATCTGCTGCTGTTACTAGCACTCTAATTTGTTTTGATCCGATCACTTGATCAAGTGTCATTTCACATGATGTTAAACCACTACAAGAAGTAATTTCATTATCTGCAAGATAGTATTGTATTTTGGATGCGGCATTCGTTGGAGACGCATTTACTAAAATTTTATCAACACTTCTTACAATATCCCCAATACTATAATCTCTTTTTCCCTGTGTAAATGAAATGATTTTATTTCCTTCTTTAAATGGATAGCCAGTTACACTTAACGATTGAAGAGAGGCATCATTACTTGCTGCGATCACCACATTAAATGTGTAAATTTCTGTTCCAATACTTTTGTCTTCTGGTTCTACTTCAAGTTCTACAGATGTTGTTTCTGAAACTCGATAAACATTATCGCCACGAATTACTTGTGAGGTTGAAACATTAGGGATTCCACGAATTTCAAATGTTTCTTGACCATATGGAACGGTAATTGTATAAATACGGTTGTTAGGAGTAATGCTTGGAGATAATGTAGCCGTGTTATTTAAGTCAACAGCTTTTAAGGTTGCATCGGTTGATTTTGGACGAATTACTTTAATAGTATATGGTTGTTCTGTGCCATCTTCTGCTATGACTTTTAGGGTCATAATATTATCACTTGTTGTACTTAAACTTATTTCTTCTTCATTAAACTCTACATGAGCATTGCCATCTTCTGGTCTTGCCGTAATTTCACTTTTGTTTAGTTTGTCTTTGGTTTCGTTAACATGAATGGTGTAATTAAAGTTATTTTTTAAATCGACTGGCTGTTCTTGGAATGTATAGTCTTTTACTGATAACATTTGTAAGAAGGCATTGCTACTCTTTTTTCTTGATACTTTGATCTTATATGTTAAAGTATCACCGTTTTGAGCTCTTACAATAATCGGTATAGTATTTTCTTCGACAGCTAGGGTTGTTTCTCCTGTCCCACTAACTACACTTGCATCTGGGGCGTCATTTGCTTCAGCATCAAGATAAATTTTAGATATTGCATTTTCTACTTCTGGTAAGGTAAAGATAATTGCACCTTCTTCATCTGTTTCGCCATTACTCAAATCAATATCTATATAAGCATCAGCTTCGTTATGACGGTAACGTAACGTTTTTAAGGTAGCATCATTTTTTTGTTCTTTGGTAATAACCAAAATATAACTAGCTTCATTTCCAGCTTCACTTTTAATGATGATTTCTTTACTATATGTTCCAGCAGTGGCAAGAGTATATGTTGAAGTTGTACCTTCATCTACTCCATTATAAATTGGAGTTGCTAAGGGACTATCTGGAATGGCTTCTAGTGTTATGTTTGAAACATTTCCAGGTATGGTTACGTTATAACGGTGTGAAATGTTTTCATCTTTGGTAACTGTATGAGTTATCCCTAAGTTATCAGTTACGATAATTTCTTTTAAAGTGTTGTTGTTACTTGCTTCTCTAATGATATTTAAGGTGTATGGTTGGGCTGTGATATTATCTTCTGCTGTTACTGTTATATTAACAGTTGCTTTTGAATCTGTTAGAGTATAGCTTGGTAAGATGCCTGTAATGGTTTGATGTGTTTCGCCTTTATCAACTTCAACTTTAATTTCATTTGTTGTTACAGGAACGCTAACAGTGTAAACGCCAGTTGTGGCATCGAATGATGGATTAAATGATCCAACATTAGTATTGGTTGTATTATCTAATACTCGTATGTCACTTAATAGAGCATAATCACTTAATTCTCTAGTAATCATCATTGTATATTCTTTTTCGGTGCCATCTTCAGCGTGGACTACAAATTTATGAGTATTCACGTTTTTATTCGTTGTATCATCTGTTAGTAAATTCGTGGCGTTCATTGAAACTGTTGCTTTGGGATCTCTTTGTGTTAAAGGATCTGCTACAGTTACAACCACATTATTGATATCTGCTATTTCTACTGTGTTTGGAACAGTGATGCGATATACATTTTCGTTGGAGTCAAATGTTGCTGGGTGTGTATTTCCATCATAAGTTATTCCAACACTTTGAATCGCTGTATCATTGTTAGCTTTTCTTTTTACATGGATAATATAGTCACAATATACACTGGTATCATGAGCGTAAGCACGGATGGTAAAGGTATTTGTATATTCTGTGCTTCCATTTTCATAAGAAATTGTTTCTATATTTTTTAATCCTAAGTCTTCTCTTCGAATGGTACCATGTTCCGTATCCATACTAGTAGCTCCAATTGTAATGCTACTGATTGCATATTCAAAATCGTTTAATGTATATTCTTTTATTGTATCATTTATTGGTTTAGTCGCCAGATTATCGAATGTGGTATTGTTTAAAAATTCGTTAATGGAACGCCCATTAATAGTAATATCTGATAAACGTGGTTCCATATTTGCACTACGTGTAACATTCACAGTATATATTTTTTGCGTGTTATCTTCTGCTGTTACAGTTAATACAATTACATTATTTCCATAATCTAAATTCTTGGTGAAATCGATGGTTGAGTCAACTACTCCTGTATAATCGGTACTAGTAATTCTTGCACTTTGTACTTGTGCTTCTGCAAAGATTCTAATAGATGTTTGATTTGCTGGTACAGTTAAATTATAAGTTGGATTTACTGCATTCCATGATGGTACTTCTTCTAATGTTTCACTATTGGCAGTTGTTTGTAATGTATTTAAGTAATTGATTGCAGATAATGCTCTTTCTATTGTTACTGTGTATGTCTTTTTATCTTCATTTTCCGCACTTACTTCAATGGTTCTTACTTGTATTCGGTCAGAACTGGCAGAGCTCATAATATATACAGGTCCATCAATGTAGTTAAGTGTTGCAGTAGGTGCCACTTCCGCTTCTAGAGTATATCCAGTTGTGCCAGAAGGTACATTGATTTTACAGTTTGTATCATTTTCGGTAAAGACACAATATCTTGTTTCTCCTGTTATGGTTGTTTCTCCTGGTAGTTTTAAGTAAACTCGACGAATGCTATTATCACTTGATTTTTTTCTAGTAATATAAATTGTGTAATTTTCTATTTCACCATTTTCTGCTGTAATGTTAAAGTGAAAGATGTTTTCATTCGCTGTTGATAGATTTAGGGTATCTGTAATAAGGGTGACACGTGAGCTAGAAACTCCTGGAGTTATTGTCACATCTGCTCTGGTCACTGTATCAAAACTATTTTCTAATTCTATATGATATACTTTATCATCGTTTGGATCTATGGTTGCTGTTGTATTATGAACAGTAACAGAACTTACAGTTCCATCATTGTTTGCTTCACGGTAAAGAGTTAACACGTATTGTTTTGTATTCCCTGCTTGGCTTTTGGCATTAATATGGAATTTGTATTCATAAACTTGTTTTCCAGTTCCATTATTTACTAACGTCCTTCCTGCAAAACTTGAAAGATTAATTAAACCAACATCTCCACTTACATTTACAGTTTCATGTGATACAACATATTCAATATTGATTGTATTCGTTGAATAAGGAAGAGGATTTGTCTTTGTTGATAGATTATAGCTAAAATTTTCTTTGTTAAATCCATCAATTTTAGCGGTTGGATTTCCATCATATCCCACTTTAATTTCATCTAATGTTTGGATGTCATAAGCTTTTCTTGTCACTATTATTTCATAAGAAGTTTCAGCACCATTTTCAGCTTTTGTTTTTATTGTAATGATGTTCTCTCCAACATTTAGATTATCTGCTCCTGTTATTTCGACAATTTTCGCATTTTGGGTATCATTTAATTCAGCTGTAACAGTAATGCTTCTTACATCAGCTTCTACTTCTGCTGTGTAATTTTTCACATTACTTTGAAATGTTTCTTTTAAAGATCCTGGAGTGATGCTTAAACTTTTTAAAGTATTATCATCTGATTGGGTTCTGGCAATATTGACGATGTATATGCGTTTGTCCCCATTTTCAGCAGTTACAATAACTCCTATTTTGGTGATGGTACTACTAAATGTTTTTGTGTCTGTAGTTAATACTTTTGTTGAGTCATCTTCCGTTTCAGTATTTGACATATCTAGGATGGTAACAAACGATTTTCCAGTATCTTGAACATTTGCTGTGACAGTAATATCTGATACCGTTGGAGCTATAGTATAAGTGTAAACGCCAACAGTTTTATCTAAAGCTGGATTAAAAGGTGTTGACCATGTTCCTGTAGGATTTGTATTAATTGTTAAACTTGCTAATTTATTTTCGTCTGATTTACGGTGGATATTAATGGTGTACTCTTTGGTTGTTCCATTTACTTCTCCCGCTTCACTTATAACCCGAGCAATAATAGTTGTATCTCCTACAGCTAAATCTTTTTCACCATTGGTATCTGCATTTGTATATATTACAGTACTTTTTGAATCATTTGGAGTTACCATAACTTTTACTCTTGTTACATTTGGCTCCACATTAATATTGAATGTATCTGTAGCTGGATTGATTTGATTTAATAGTTCATTTGTTCCACTAGTAATATCATCAACTCTTATTGAACTTATGGTTACATCTTTAGTTGGTGCAGTTCTTTTAATGGCAAAGTTATAGGTTTTTTCTGTACATACATTTCCTGGGACGTCCGCTGTTGTGTATTTACAATCTTCTGCTTTTACTTTAATTGTGAATTTTGTTGTTGTTTCATTGTTATGATCACTATTAATTGCCCATGTTTTCAATGCAGGATCTATTGTAGCATTGGTATCGTTTAGTGTTGCTGTAATATCTGTAGTACTTACATTATATGGAACTGTAATAGTATTGGATGCTTCATCAACATTTATAAATCCATCCTGGTTAGGATTAAACGAAACACCATTTGTTCCTGTTACACTTGTTAATTTGGTATCGTTTGATAGTCTAGTTACATTGATAGTATATATTGTTGGAGGTCCACTTGCAGGAGTTACTGAAATTTTTATTTCATTAAGACCTATGTTTAATGAATGTCCATTTTGATCAGTTGTTTCTTCTGATGTACTTGGTACTGGTGCAATATTTATAAGGCCTGTTGCTCCTTTAATAGTTGCATCAGTTGGCGTTCCTGAAAATTTTATATTCTCTACTGCATTTGGAACTATTATATTATAAGTTGTATCTGACGTTGATGATGGAACAAATCCAAATGGATATTCTAAATTGTTATTTCCTGTAGCTACTAATTCTTTTAGAGTACCATCTGATGATAGATTGGATTCTATCGTTAATGTTAAAGGATTATATTTTGTATTACTTGCGTTGATGGTTTGTGGAATGGGATTACCTGTTACAAATTGTGATAAGGTATTTGATGCTTTGGGAGTAAAAGGTATAATGCTACCTGCTTCGATATCACTTGCAACTTGAAAAACAAAAGCACTCACAATACCACTTTTTATCATTGGAAGTTGGTGATCTCCTGGATCAGCTATTACACCAATTTCATTTTCGACTTCATCTTTAATAGAAATAACCCAAGTCGTTTTTGAGCTTGCTACAACATTTCCCTTATTATTTGGTTTGGCTGGAGAAATTCCATAATCATAGAAGTTAGTATAATCGTTTGAAGCAGCTTCAAGATATGTCATCTGAGTTGAATCATATAAATAAGATGTTTGTATACCTCCTAGATTCATGTCCTCATTGATATTCATTTTTAATAGTAGCATGATGATATCATCTTTTTCGATCTTATTGTTAATCACTCTATAATCATCTAAATCACCAGCAAAGTATTGATCTAAACATTCTACAGCTGTTTCGTCTTCAAAATTACATACATCGGTGACATTATAAGGAACTAATTCAAATTCGTACGCTTCTGCATTTACAATTTGGAGTTTTACACTAAGACTTATCACTCCAATTACTATAAATGATAATAAATTTTTTACTCGATTCATTTTACTCACTTCTACTTTCTCTATTCTGTTTTATTATAGCATATCTATTTTGGGTATGCTATATAAATTCGACGAAAGAAGACAAAATGATCCAATCAAAAAAAAGAAGCTTTTGTCAAAGCATTCACTTCTTTTTTTAATCATTTAAGGAAGATATTTTACCTAACAAATACGTCTTCATAATGACATAATCGGTTATATTTGGTATGTTGTCGTTATTTAGATCTGCTGCTATATTTTCGATATATGTAAATGTAATCTTTCCAAGAAGAAAAGTTTTATATTGAACGTAATCAGTGATATTTACATGGCTATCTCCATTTAAATCACCTCTTACAATAATCACTAATTCATCATACATTTTTCCCTCACAGATCAATTTTACAACAAATCCATTTCCAATGATTGTCTCTCCTTCAACTTCTTCTCCATCCAAATTATACACATGGATAAATTGCGAACGATTTTCTAATTTGCTTTTGAAATCGTTTACACTTGATTCAGCATCTAATCCTATGATGTAATCTTGAGCATCAGGTGTTTCCTCATATTCTTCTTCTGTGTGACGTTTAATATCTAAAACCTTACTGATGATGTGTTTTCTAATAACATCTACTCTGATGATGGCTGTAATACTTTCATCATGGTCACTAATAATCTTAACATTGGTTATTCCATATCCAGTTGCTACAATGGTTCCAGATTGATCTACTGCTGCAATAGTTGCATCTTCGCTTTCAAAGTGAACTCCAGTATATGTTGTTTCTTCTGGATTTAATGTGTAATTAATTGTAACTACTTCATCCATATCTAAAACAATCGCTTCTTCACTTGGAATAATACTTATTAAAGATTTTGGCCTTATAACTTTTATTTTAATGTTTCTTGTTGTTTGACCATCTGCTGCTGTTACAATAATTGATATGTCGTTTTCACCATATTCTAGTGGCGTTTCTTCTATTCCTGTTATAGTTGCATCTGGATCTACTGTAATAGCTTCAAAGGAAATGTTTTCTGTCTCTTCTGGTACGACAAGCTCATATTCTGTAATATCATTTGAATATTCTAATTCTCCAGCACTTGGTATTAGGCTTTCTAATTCAGTATTATCTCCTATCAAGCTTATTACTAGAGTCAATTTATATTCGTTGGTTACACTTTCGTCTTCACTAGTTACTTTAATGATGTATTGCTTTTCAGCTTCTTTTCTTATTTCTATGGTTGCATTAGCATCTTGTGGTGTTGGAAGGATGTCTGTAATATCTGTCTTGCTTCTTCTTGGAACAGCCCAATCATATTCAAACTTTTCAGGTGTAAATACTGTACTTAGACTTCCTACTTTAACTTCTAAGTTGTTTAGTAAGGCATTATTTCCTTTTTCTCTTTCAATGTATATTTTGTATATTTGTTTCGTGAAGCCATCTGGTGCTGTAACAGTTACTATAAATACATTTTCGCTGGTTGTAGAAAGATTCAAATTTTCACTTTTTTTGATAGTGGCATTTTCATCTTCAGTAACAGCAAGAACGTCGCTTTGGAATAATACTTTTTTGGAGTTTGGTACGATGATGTGATATTCAAAAGTATCCTTATTAAAAGGTATATCGAATTCATAACCATTGACACTTAGTGATGATAGTTTTGCATTATCTTTTCGTTCTTTGTATACAGTAATAGTATAAATTCTTTCTTCTCCATCTTCTGCATGTACAGTAATGGTTCTTCTACTAATTCCATCTGGTACAATTTGTGATTCAGTACCTGTTACAGTTGCAAATAATGATTCAGTGACAACTTCAAAGCTTAATGTTGATGCAGAATCATCTAGATGTAGTTCGTAGTTTGTTTCATCATATCCAAAGGTTGGGGTTAATTCACCAATGCTTGGAATGATACTAATCAAATGATTACTGGTATCTGACTCCCTTATAACATTTATTTTGTATGTTTTCGTTTCACCTGCTTCGCTTGTAACCACGATTTCAAAGGTATTTGTTCCAGATTTTAAATCTTTAATACCGAGTCCTTCTACAGTTGCACTTTCTGGAACAGTTCCTTCGATGGTTACATTGTGTGTTCCCATAGGAACGTTTACAGTATATTCTGTTTTTTCTGGAGCAAAGTCTGGGTTTAATGGGTATTCTGTAAAGCCATTTTTTACATTCAAACTTTCTAAATTGTTGCTAGTCTTTTTAGAACGAATAACTTCGATGTAGTAGACACGTTTGATACCATTATCGGTTGTAATAGTTACTGCTAATTCATTCACTCCAGGACTCAATGAATGAATTCCTAGTCCTTCCACAATGGAACTTGATGATGCTGGTTCTCCAAATAATTCAATTTCCTTAACATCACTTTCTACAGTAATCGAATAATCCATTATTTTTTGTTTAAAGATTGGCGTCAATTCTCCTTCAGAAGTATATAGATAATTTAAGAAATCATTGGCTATGTTTTGTCTTCTAATATTTATGGAATAGGTTTCTTTTTGTTCTCCATCACTACTGGTTACTTGAATTTTAATTTGACTACTTCCTAGTGGAATGTTTGGAAGCTCAATTGTTTGAGTTCCCGTGTAAATTTCTTCCATTCCTTCAATTTGCCATGTAGCGTTTTGATCTTCAGGAGTAATCGTAAATTCTAATTTTTCTGATTCGTAGTTGATCAGTAAATCATAGTTATTTAAATAACGGTTGAATTGTGGTGAAAGGCGATAATTAGTAATTGTTATATTTTCTAATAAAGCATTTACTACCTCTTTTCGAATTACGTTTAATATATAGGTATTAATGTTTCCATCTTCACTTGTTACAATAACACTTACTTTATTTGTGCCAGGTATTAAGTGGTTATTTACTACAGAGTAAGTAGCTTTATCACTTTCAAGTATAACGCTTAGGTCCAAATAGTCTTCTGTATTTTCTACTAATACATCATAGTTATTTAATTCTTGGGAAAACTCTGGAGTCATTATACCATTGTTAACAGTTAAATCTAAAAGTTTGTTATTGCTATTTCCATTTCTTGTAACAATGATGGTATATGCTTTTACTTTACCCGATTCACTAGTCACTTCAATCGTAATTTGATTGGTTCCTGTGTTCAGTATTTGTAGGCCGTCTCCTTCCACTGTTGCTTTGGATGATTCTGGAATGGCTTCCACAACAATACTATTGATATTGCTTTCGACATCTGTATAGTAAAGAGTTGTTGCTTTGTTAAATTCAGGGGTAATTGTAAATCCTTCGACTTCCAAACTTGCCAGATTATTATTATTGCTTGCTTCTTTAGTTACGTGCAATATGTATTCTTTATGTACTTTTTTGCTTGGAGAAGTTACTCGAATGATTACATCATAGTCGTCCATTTCATCAAATTCATTTCCGAATACTTGAATGGTTGCTTTTTCTTCCATAGCAATTAGCGAATCAAACGTTAGCGAAGTTTCACTCGTTGTTATGAAATATTCGAAGACGTCTTTGTTAAATCCTGGAGAAAGAACCCCATCAATAATCATGCTCTGAAGACGTGCTTCATCACTTTCTTCTCTTGTAATCACGACTTGGTAGTCTCTTATTTTTCCGTCTTGACTGATAACCCTAATATTCACATTATTTTTTCCAGTTTCCAGTGTGATAGTTCCTGGATTCTCAACCGTCGCATCTGGATCTTCTGGGGTAGCAGTTAATGTTAATTCTGTAGTGTCATAAGGGACTACGATTTCGTAATATTGATTTTCTTTGTTGAATGGGCTTGGAACTATTGTTCCTTTGGTGGTTTCTAGGTTGATTAGAAAATCACTATTTTCAACACTTGCTTGACGTTCAATGATGATTTTATAGATTTTGTCTTTTTTTGATTCACTTGTAACAGTAATAATTACTTCGTTTTCCCCAACTTTAAATGCTTCGTTACCTTCGATTTGATAGGTCGCATTTTCATCTTCGGTTTGAATTTGAAATGAGCCTCTTTCTACTGCATAAGGCACTTTGGCATGATATTCTGTAATATCTTTGTTAAATTCTGGATCAATGGCTGCTTCTTCTAATAATAAATAACTTAAATTGTTGTTATCTGAAGCGTCTTTTTCAACATTAACTTTATAGGTTAGTTTGGTTTTTTTGTCTGCAGCTAATGTGGTAAGCGTGAAAATATTAGAACCACCTGTTAATGTAAATTCGCCATTTCCTGCCACAATTGTTTTTTTGTTTTCTGGTATTCCTTGTAATGTGATTTTTTCAACAGTATTGTCCACATGAATGGTATATTCGAATGTTTCTTTTTTAAATTCAGGTTCTAATTCTCCCAAAGATGTTTTAATATTACTTAGGTAAGCATTATTACTAACTTTTCTTAAAACATTTATGGTGTATGTTCTAATAGATCCATCTTCTGCTGTTACTTCTAGCATAATTTCGTTTGTACCAATCGCAAGTGAGTAATAACCATTTCCAGTTACTGTCGCTCTTGGATCATTTTTTATACCATTAATGGTGATTGATGATGTTTCATTTTCTACGATAACTTCATATGCATTGGTAGTGTTTTTGAATTCAGGATTTAATACTCCTGTTGATAGTTCAATATCTTTTAAGTAATTGTCATTGCTTGCGGTTCTTGTAATATTTAATGTGTATGTGATATTGGTTCCATCTTCAGCGATGGCCATTACTCGTTTGATATTCTTTCCCACTTTTAGGATATTGTTATCGAGCAGTTTATATGTTGTAGTGGAAACTTCTGGAATGGCAGTAATATCTATTGTTGTTGTATTTCCACTTACTGCTATATCATAGTTTAGGGTTTCTGATTCAAAGGTTGGTGATAGTGGTAACACAGTGTCTTCAAACTTAGCGATAATATTACTTAGATATGGATTGTTATTTTTATCTCTCGTAATTTCTATTGTGTAAGTATCTTTGGTTGCGCTTTCAGCAGTTGTTGTGATGTTATAGGTATTTACTCCAGTTGTGAGGGTTTTCGTTCCATCTCCTTCAACAATTGTATCTTCAGCCTCTGGTGTAGCAATAATTTTTACTTTTTCAACACTATTTGGAACATTCACTTTATAGGTTCCATTTGTCATTTTATTAAATGTTGGAAGTAACGGATATTCTAGTGTCTCATCATCTGGATCAACAACTTTTAGATTATTTAGGAAGGTATTATCATTTTTCTCACGATAGACATTCAGAAAGTAGACTTTCTCATCTCCGCTTACTGCGGTTACGATGATAATAATTTGATTGGTCCCTACTTGGAAATCTTCATTACCAATAACGACGACATCAGCATTTGGATCTGCAGGTGTTACTTTTAATTCGTTTATTTTATCATATTCATTTGGAATGGATACGAAATATTCTGTGACATCTGCTTTTACATCCAGTTCTCTTTCAGGGTCAACGATTTCTATGTCCAGAAGATTTGCATTTTCTGACATATCACGTATAACTTTGTAGTGATATTCTTTAAAATGTTCTCCATCTTCACTGGTTATTTTGATTGTGAAGTTATTATCTCCCTCTGCCAGTTCTACTCGTCCATCTCCCGTTATTGTTTGGAAAGGGTGCCCTTTTTCTACATTAAACCAAATCTGTTTAATTTTTCCTGGAACACGTAGTTCATAATCATATGTATCTTTATTAAAGTTTTCAGGATTTACATGGCAAAAAATTGGATTTGACGTACACAAGCTTTCGATTAATCCACTAATTTCAATGTTATTTGGATATGGATTATCACTTGCTGGTCTTGTAATTTCAATTTCGTATGTTCTTGTTTTTTTGTTTTCGGCTGTCACGACGATTGGATATGTTGTGGTTCCTGCTGGTATGTCAATTTTTCCGGTTCCAGTAATCGTTGCAGCGATATCATCTGCAACAGCAATAATCTCCCCATTTGTTTCATTGACATCTAATGATAATTTATATTTTTCTTGAGCAACATCAAAGGTTGGTGTGTATATTTTTTCTTCCCCATTTACCATTATTTTTAATGATGCAAGGTAATTATTTTCACTTGGAATACGAAGCATAGAGATTCGTGCATATCCTGCACCTTTTTTGGCATAGTTACTAATAGGATTGGCATTTACGTTGGCTGTATTTATTGTTCTTTGTGTTTCTACTGATGAAGCAGTACATCCATAACAGTATGTTCCTTTGGTTACGGTATCATAAGATATTAATTCTGATGATCCTACATAACTTGAACCACCGCCGCCGCCGCCATGGCTTCCTCTGTTGGAACCTCCACCGCCGTAGTAGCCACCGCCGCCGCCGCAGCCACCCCAGTTGACGTTGTGATAGTTTCCACCTTGACCAAATGATCCTTTTCCATAAGCAGGCATATTTTGAACGTATCCACCAGCAGTTAGCGTTCCTCCAGTTCCAGTATAACCAAAGTAGCCTTTGCTCCATGAATCATATGCAGTGGCTCCTACAAATCCGCCACCATGGCCTCCATTATAAGATGCATTACCAGCTCCACCACCACCTGCAGCTACAATTAAGATGGAAGATTTGTTATTTTCTAGTGAGGATAGTACTCCTGTTACTTTAGCGATATGAGTAGCTCCACCTCCAGCATTACCAGATTGTCCTCCTGTATTAATGGCATTTCCTCCACCATTATATCCTCCAGTGAATTTTGCTGTTGGTTGTCCTCCAACGGCAATGTAAATTGTTTCGCCACGTTCTAGATAAACAACTCCCGTCGAATATGCACCATATCCTCCTGTTCCGCCACCTTGTGATCCCCAGGTTTCTAATTGATAATATGCAGAAACCGTAGGAGTGAAGGTTTCGATGTAACCACGATATGGATAATCAAAAGTGGTTTGAATTGGAACATCACTTTTTTCAATATTAATGGTATAAGTTGTTGGTGAGGAGTTTGGTTCAGTTACAGTTATTTTTCCAATCGTGCTGCCCTTAATATATCCAAATCCTTCCGCTTTAATTGATGCTTCTTCATCATAAGCTTCTGCAGTCACAGAAAGACTCATGGTATGAGCTAATACTTTAACATGATAGGTTAATGTTTCTGGATCAAAGTCAGGTTCGATTAAGTAATCAGATACTTCTAACAATTTTAATTTTGAAGAATGAGCACGATTGACGGTTAGAATATATTCAGTGGTATTGTTACCATCTTCTGAGATCACTGTAATTGTTACTGTATTTTTACCAGAATGAAGAGATAAATCACTTAAATATACTTCTTGGTCTGCTCTGCCTTTGATGGGTTCGATATTTAATTTTTCTTCTGTATAAGGGACATTTACCTCATAAGTTAAAGTTGTTGAGTTAAAGTTTACGATGTTATTTCCATCAATTTTAATATTTTCCAAGTATGAATAGCTTGATTTTGGTCTTGTAATGTTAATTGTATAAGTTGCGATATTTCCAGATGTTGAGGTTGAAATAATGGTGTATTTTGTAGTTCCTGCTGGAACATTTACTTCTCCCATTCCTGTAATCACACTTCCTTGTGATATTGGTGTTGCATTTATAGTTACTTTCGAAATTTCAGAATCTATAGAAACGTCATATTCATAGGTTTCGGAATTAAATTTTGGCATTAAGTTACCACTGCTTAATGTAATGCTTTCTAAATTTGGTGTGGAATATAGTGTATTTAAAGTAATGCGTGCATATCCAGCTCCTGTCTTAGCTGTATTTTTAGTAGCTGTACTGTTTTTGGCAGTTGTAGAAATTGTTCTTTGGGATGCGATTGTAGATTCTGAGCATGCATAACAATATGTGGCTTTGCTAATGTTGTTATAACTGATTAATTTTTCATTTCCGATGTAAGATGATCCGCCACCGCCACCGCCATGACTTCCACGGTTTGAACCACCGCCGCCATACCAGCCACCGCCACCGCCGTAGCCTCCAAATCCCATGTTACAATAAGAGCCACCTTGTCCAAAGGCTCCACGACCACAATTTGATCCTCCTTGGATTGCGTATCCACCAGCAGTTAAGCTTGCTCCTGAACCACTATATCCATTAAAGCCTACCGTATCTCTATAGGTATCATACCCATTGACTCCAAGATATCCACCCCCATGACTTCCACGGTAACTTGAAGCAGCGTGTTGTCCGCCACCACCTGCTGCAACGATCAAAACTGCATTTCGATTGTTGGAAAGATTTTTCAGTAAGCCCGAAACCGTTGCAATATGGGTTGCTCCTCCACCAGCATATCCTTGTTGCGAACTTCCATACCAGGCATTTCCTCCGCCATTATATCCTCCAACATATTGAGACGGAATGCTTCCACCAACATTAATGTATAGCTTTTGCCCTTCCTCTAATAGAACAACACCAGTCGAATAAGCTCCATATCCACCATGATAACCTCCTTGTGCTCCCCAGGTTTCTAGTTGGTAATAACCTTTTACGGGGGCAGTAAAGATTTGTTCGTTATTGGTAGCACCAAACGAAACTGATTCTCCTTCATTCATTGCACTTGTAATCCCTGGAAAGACCCAAAAAAGAATTAATAGCCATATTAATTCTACTGCAAATAATATCATTTTATTATCTCTAATTTTCATAACACCACTACTATCTTCTATTATTTAAAATTATAACATTAAGATCTATATTTTGTCATGAAAAAATAGAATATTTTTATCTTTTGGATTTTAGAGGATTAACTTTATTAAAAAAAGAATGAATTGATCATTCTTCAAAACCACAAACTAATATTTTTTCTAACCTATAGTCTTTTTTTCCATAGGGAGCTTGTGGGTAAATAACCACTTTGGTATTATTAGAGTCACAAGGTTCTTTTGTTTTAGGATTTATAAAAGCATCTAACTTTTCTTGATTTTCTTCTGTTTTATATCTGGATAATCCATCTAAGCTAATTTTGAGTCCTATATCACTAAAATCTTTCAAAAAATTTGCACGTTCTTCATCATTTTTTCCAACTTGTTCATAGTAAAGTTCTTCATAAAAGCTTGCTCCCATTTCCTCAAGATATTGATTTAATTCTTTTTCTTTCGATCTTCCTAGGAAAAGAACTAATACTACGATCATGGCAATCATTATAATTAAGGCACTACAACCTATAATAACTGTTCTTTTTTTGTCTTTTGTTATTAATTCTAAAATTCTATTTAATTGATTTTTCATTTTTTTACTCCTTACCGCATTTTTATTATATCACGCTTGTTTGAGCTTGTGAATGATTGTTTTTAGTATCTGATATCAATATCGATATCAACTTTTTTATTCATTATGAATATTTGATCTAGTTCTTGTAAGGTTCGTTTTAGTTTTTCATCAAATCGATATTTTAGCATGATCTCAAAATGATAAACGTTGTTTATACGAAACATATTGGCAGTAGTTGGCCCTAAGATAATGGTCATAGGATTTAGGTTTTTCTTTAAATAGTTTACTACCTTCGTAGCTTCAGCTCTGGCTAGTTCGTATTCTTTGCTTTTAATTTTAATTTGGGCAAGATAATAATATGGTGGGTATTTCAACTGTTTTCTTATTTGCATTTCATATCGATAGAATGAGGTGTAGTCTTGATTAGCAACAAAATTTAATATTTTATTATCTTTGTTAAATGTTTCTATGACAACTTCCCCAGGCAAGTTGTTTCTTCCAGCTCTTCCACTTGCTTGATATAATAACGCAAAAGTTTTTTCACCGCTTCGGAAATCTGGAATGTTTAGTGTTGCGTCTGCATTTAAGATTCCTACTAAGGTAACGTTTGGAAAGTCTAGTCCTTTACTGATCATTTGTGTTCCAATTAAAATGTCATAATCATGGTTTTGAAATCCTTCCATGATTCTTTCAAGGCTTCCTTTTTTGGATGTTGTATCTGTGTCCATCCGAACGATTCTAGCACTTGGGAATTTTTCTTTTAAGGTTAATTCTAACTTTTCTGTACCCATTCCATAGTAATTTAAAGCATCTTCCTTACATTCTGGACATAAATGATCAATATATTTCGTATAACCACAGTAATGACAACGCAGATTTTTACTTGTTTTATGATATGTTAGTGTGATATCGCAGTAAGGGCATTTGTAGGTATAACCGCAGGAAGAACATTCAATAATGGTAGAATGTCCACGGCGATTTAATAAAATCATGATCTGTTCTTGCTTTTGTAAGCGATCGTTGATTTTTTCTTCTAGTATTGCACTTATCATTACATTGCCTTTTTTCACTTCTTCTTTTTTATCTACTAAGATGCAAGTTGGTAAGGGATTATGATGCACTCTTTTGCGTAAGCTTACTAATTCAAAAACTTTTTTTTCTGCTCTTGCCATAACTTCTAGTGTTGGAGTGGCACTTCCAAGAATTAAAGGGCAGTTGTGATATTCACTCCGTTTCGTCGCAATATCTAAAACATGATATTTGGGATTGTTTTCCTGTTTATAGGAATCAGAGTGGCATTCATCAATTATGATAATACCAATGTTTTTTAGTGGTGCAAAGATGGCACTTCTAGCACCTATAACAATCTTTACTTCACCACGCATGATCTTTCGCCATTCGTCATATTTTTCTCCTCCAGACAATCCAGAATGTAATACAGCGATTTGATTATCAAAGCGTTTTGAAAAATTTTCAACAAACTGTGGAGTCAAACTTATTTCAGGAACAAGTATTAATGCACATTTGTTTTCTCTTTGAATTTGTTCGATTACTTGCATATATATTTCAGTTTTGCCAGATCCAGTCACTCCATGAAGTAAAATGGTTTTGGTTTGATTTTGATAAGATAATATTTTTTCTTTGGCTTTTTGTTGTTCTTCGTTTAAAATTTTGGGTTTTGTTTTTTCATATAATCCTATTTGGTAGCGGTATTGTTCTTCTTTCTTTTCTTTTACAATGCCATTTTTTATTAGTGTTTTGGTAGCAGAAACAGATATATGATTGGCTTCTTTTTTAGGAATGGTAATGCTTTCATCTAATAAAGAAAGGATTTCTTTTTGTATTTCATTTTTACATAGGAATAAAGCTTCATCATAAGACACATTTAAACTTAAAAACGTTTCATATTTTTTTGATATATTTTTATTTTTTTTGGCTTTCAATGCTGTTGGTAGCATTGTGCTATAGGCATTGCTTAGGCTTGTTAGCGTTATACTTTTCATGAAAAGTCCAATAGTCATTAGTTCTTCATTTAAAATAACTTCTTGATCTAACTGTTCTATTATTTCTTTTAATTCATAAGATCCATTGCTTGTTTCTTTTATTTTCAGACAGTATCCTTCTAATTTCTGTGCCCCAAAAGGCACTAGTACTCGCATTCCGACTTTTAAAGAACTTTTTAGATTTTCTGGGATTTTGTAATCAAATGTTTTATCAACACTTTTGGCTTTTATTTCTAATAATACGCTTGCTATCATGTTATCACTTCGCTTCTAATATAGCAGATAATACTTTAGTTTTCTATTCTTTTTTAAAAATTATCAAGCAAATAAAATTACTATTTTAAGAATGCATTATTTGATAAAGTTAATGAGGTATGCAAGGAATTTGGGAAAGAATATAGGATTATTTAGAAATTAAAAAAAGGAATACTAATTAGCTTCTTCTTTTACATACTCTTTTATAATACGCCATGTCTTTGCTAATTCTTCAAAAGGTATTCTACAATTGGCTGGAGAAGTACTTGGTAGACAAATAGATTCCATTTTTAATATAGGATAGGTATATTTTCGATAGTATTTTTCTGCTGTTTTTCCTGCTGTGAAGATTTGTTTGATTTTGGTCTTTTGAAGGAAGGCAGTAATATCATTTGGTATAACATTTTTTATAGATGAATCACTAGCTCCACATATATCGCAAGATGCTATCATATCCCATAGAGCAATGTGATGTTTTTTTAAGAACTCTTTTTTGTCTTTTATTTTTTCTTCATAGATTACTTCTAAAATTTTCCAAAACCTGTTTTGGGGATGCATATAATAAAATGCTGCTTCTCTTGATTTTTTACTAGGCATGGATCCTAGAATTAGGATTTCTGATTCTTCATTAAAGTATGGTGGAATTTTATCGTGAGTTACATGTTCCATTGTTTCACCTTCTATTTTTTAGTCTCCCCTCTTTTTTATTTTCTATCAAAAAATACATTGGTTGCATTTTCTTTTTCTTTGTATCGGTGATAATTCATCTATAAATTCTTTTGCTTGTCTATCTAAATCTTCCAATTCCACCAGTTCCATTAATGATTATTATTTGTTTGTTCATAATCCACCTACTTATTAAGTTTTATTATAGCATTTTTAAAAGAAAAAACCACTTCTTCGTGGTTTTTATTTTATTTTTTTGAATCTTTTAATGTTTCTTTTAACACAGTTCCAAATGATGCTATTCCATTTAATTCTGCTGGAAGGATAATTTTAGTAGATTGGCCATCAGCAATTTTGGAAAGTGTTTCATAACTTTTTAAGCGAAGTACAGAGTCATCTGCTTTGGCTTCTTTTAATAGTTTCATACCATCCGCTTCTGCTTGTTTAATTTTAAGAAGTGCTTCTGCTTCTCCTTCTGCACGTTTAATTCTGGCTTCTTTATCCGCTTCTGCTCTTAATATAGCACTTTCTTTTTCTCCTTCAGCAATTAAGATACTAGATTTCTTTTCTCCTTCGGCTTGTAGAATTTTTTCACGTCTTTCCCGTTCTGCACGCATTTGTTTTTCCATAGCTTCTTGAATATCTTTGGGTGGAAGAATATTTTTTACTTCAACACGATTTACTTTGATCCCCCAAGGATCGGTTGCTTCATCAAGAATAGAGCGCATTTTAGAATTGATGATATCTCTTGAAGTTAATGTTTGATCTAATTCTAATTCACCAATTAAGTTACGTAATGTTGTTGCAGTTAAGTTTTCAATGGCACTGATTGGATAATCTACTCCATAAGTGTATAATTTAGCATCCGTAATTTGAAAATATACAACCGTATCGATTTGCATGGTAACATTATCTTTTGTGATTACTGGTTGTGGTGCAAAATCTTTTACTGTTTCTTTTAATGATACTTCCTTTGCTACTCGATCTAAAAATGGAACTTTAAAGTGAAGACCATTACTCCATGTTACATAGTATGATCCAAGTCGCTCAATAACATAAGTTTTTGCTTGTGGAACGACTTTGACACAAGGTATTAATATAATAGCTGCAATTACTAAAATTGCAATAAAAATTGACATAAATAAAACCTCCTTATTTTTCTTCTAATTTATGTACTGTTAATTTGACACCATCAATACTATCAATGATGACTTCTTCGTTGATGGCAATTTTCTTGGTGCTTATCGCACTCCATTTTTTCCCATCTACTTTCACTTCTCCTACATTATTTTTGGTGATTTCTTCAGTAACTACTCCTGTCATTCCAATAATGCGGTCAAAGTTTGTTTTAATATCACGTGGTTTAATCCATTTTTTTAAAATTGGTTTGGTTGTAATCATTAGGAAAATTCCTAATAACACAAAGATTCCAAATTGCCAAATAAATGGAATATCAAAGAATGATGTAATTAAAGATATCAAAGCACTTACGATAAACCATATTGATACTAAATTAATGGTTATGACTTCAATAAATGAAAGAGCTATAATGACCATTAACCATACAACCCATAGATCCATAATCTTCCTCCTTCTCTACTTGTATTCTATTACAAAGAGGATGTAAATACAATTAAATGTTTTAATCTTTTTAAAAAGATTAAAGTTTATCTGTAGAGCCTAATCCTCCTTTACGGATACCTTTGGCATTATCATGGTCAATGATTAGATATTTTTGGAATATGACTTGACCTATACACTCCCCTTTTTTTATGACAATATCATGGTCTAAGATGTTATAGTATTGGAAAAAGAAATGACCATCATTGGTTTCATTTTCATAATAATCAGCATCAATAATGCCAATACCATTACTCATTACTAGTCCTTTTTTAGGTCCTGAGCTTCGATTTACTAACATGTAAAATTCATCTTCCTTACAATAAGCTTTTAATCCAGTTGGAATAAGGGTTGGTTTCTTTGCTATTTTGAATGGCGGAATGATTATATCTTCAGCTGCTTCTATATCATATCCAGCAGAAAATTTGGTTTTTCGAACGGGAAGATTTATTCCTTTATCTTCAAATCCTTTGGCAATTTCAAAGCCTCTTATTTTTTGTTTCATATGCTTCACCTAAGTTTTATTTTAGCACGGTTTATAATATATTAGAAAAAAGTGCATATATTTTTGCACTTTTTTCATGATCATATTTTCTATTTTTCTTCATCCAACAGCTTTTCTATATTACTCCAATCAATATTAGGTGTATTTCTTGTTTCATTTTTTGAAACTTCTTTTATTCTTTTATTAATTTTTATTGTATTCCATAAGAACGATAAAACCGCAGCTACTACTGTTCCTCCTAAAATCCAAAATGTTATTGATAATGGAATTTCTTGCGTCGTTGAACAATAATGCCCTATTAATGCTACTATTGCCATAAGTATTCCAAGTATTAAAATAATTTTCGGTGTATCAAATTTATTCTTTTTAAGTCCACTTACACCCCATGACTGCAATTTATGACAATGTGGACATTCATCTTTAAACTCTGTACAATAAATTTCTTTTTCAATTACATCTTTATATACTTCTTTTACTTTTTTTACCAAATTTTTATGAGCATCCTTTTCTAATTTTTCTTCTCTCTCATCACTTATGGTACTAAAATTACTAGTATATATTGCCTCAGGGCCAACTATATGTGCCTTCAAATCTCCACTATTTTTTGTACAACTCTCACATTTAAAATTATATAAAATATCTATATCTTCCACTCTCTTATGTTTATAATAAGTTCTTACTGCCATTTTTTACTCCTCCATTTGTATTAATATTTTATAACGTTCTTATTGTATCACAATCTTTTTTTTAAAAAAACATAATTTTTATAAACTATGAATATTTATTATAAAAAAAGATAACTTTGCTTGTTATCTTTCTCACTACATTTTGAAAAATCAATTATTTTGCATTTTCTTTGATTTTTTCTACATGTAATTTAGTTTTTTCACCATTTAAATCAAATGTTTCTGTCAAATCGTTACATTCTTTTATTTCTATTGCTAAAGTTTCTTCTTTAATGTAATTTTCAAACATTTTAATGGCTTTTTGAAGATTCTCTGTTTTTTCATAGTAAATGTGAATACGGTCTGTTACTTCAAAGTCTTTATTTTTACGAAGTTGTTGAATTTTAGATACTAGTTCTCTCGCTAATCCTTCTAATATTAATTCTTCAGTTCGTTCTGTATTTAAAATAATGAAGTTGTTATTTTCCATTGCAACATGAAATCCTTCTTTGGCATCATTTTTAATTTCAACCATTTCATTCGTTACTTCAAAATCTTCACCATTGAGATTTATGATAATTGATTCACCTGCTTGAATATTTTGTTTTTGTTCTTCTTTTAAATTTTCTAAAATGCTTTGGAATTCTTTCATTTTAGAACCAAGTGTACGCCCTACTACTTTAAAGTTTGGTTTGATGATAAAATCCATGTACGTACTCAAATTGGTTATAAATTTTACATTTTTTACATTCAATTCTTCTTTTATGAGAGGAATTAGATTTTCAATTTTTGATTTTAAGCTTTCAGAAATCATGCATTCTTGTAATGGTTCACGAACCTTTATTTTGACATCTTCTCGAATGTTTCTTCCCATACTAATTAAGTTTCTTACTAGATCCATTTTTTCTTCTAATTCTTCATTCAATAAACGAATATCATATTCTGGATAATTTGACATGTGAACACTTTCTTCTCCAGTTAAATTACGATAAATTTCTTCACTTACAAATGGTGTGATAGGAGCGATTATTTTAGAAAGTCCAACTAATACTTCATATGTTGTTTGGTATACAGATTTTTTAGAATCCGATAATTCAGAAGTCCAGAATCTTTTTCTATTTCTTCTAATATACCAATTTGATAAATCTTCTGAAATGAAGTAAGTTATGTTTTTTACGACTTTATTTAGATCATATTCTTCGAATGCTTTGGTTACATTTTTAATTAAATGATTGTATTTGGATAATAACCATAAATCAATTTCTTCTCTTTTTTCATATGGAATGTTACATGTGTTTATGTCAACTTTATCAGTATTGGCATACATTGCAAAGAAGTTATAGGTATTTTTTAATGGATTTAAGAATTTTGAATACACTTCTTTTAATCCTTTGATATCAAAACGAAGTGGTGTCCAAACAGGAGATACGTATGGAAGGTAGAATCTTGTTACGTCTGCACCATATTCTTTCATGGTTGTAAATGGTTCCACAATGTTTCCTTTACTTTTACTCATTTTTTTCCCTTCAGCATCTTGTACGTGGGCATTAACTAAAACATTTTTGTATGGTGAGCATCCTTTTAGAAATGTTGAAATAACTAGCAGTGTATAGAACCATCCTCTTGTCTGATCAATTCCTTCACAGATAAAGTCAGCTGGAAATTGTGTATCGAATAAGTCTTGATTTTCAAATGGATAATGATATTGAGCGAATGGCATAGAGCCAGAATCAAACCAACAATCAATTACGTCTTTGACACGAGTCATAACGCCTTTACATTCTGGACATTTTAATTTAATGTCATCCACAAAAGGACGATGTAGTTCGATTGTTTTTTCATCTATTTCTGTTAAAGATTTTTCTGCTAATTCTTTTCTCGATCCGATCATACATTCATATCCACAAGAACACTTCCATAATGGAAGAGGTGTACCCCAATAACGATTTCGGGATATAGCCCAATCTTTTAATTCTTCTAGCCAATTTCCAAAGCGTTTTTCTCCCACGTAAGCTGGATACCAATTTACTTTACTATTTGCTTCTATGATTTTATCTTTGAATTTTGTTGTTTCAATATAGTAACTTGGTTTAGAGTAATAGATTAATGGAGTATCACATCTCCAACAATGAGGATAGTTGTGATTTATTTTTTGCTTTTTGAATAGTTTATCATTTTCTTTTAAGTATTTAATGACTTCTAAATCAGCATCGAAAACAAACATTCCTTTCCATAATCCTTCTTGGTAACATCCGTCTTCTCCAACTGGATTTAGATAAGGGAGATTGTATTTTTTCCCCACTTTGGCATCATCTTCTCCAAACGCTGGAGCAATGTGAACTATACCAGTACCAGAATCCATTGTAACATAATCATCACAAGTGACAAAGAAAGCTTTTTTATCTACTTTCAATTCTGGTATTAGTTGCTCATATTCTTGAAATTCTAAATCTTTTCCTTTGTATGTTTCTAATATCTTATAATCTTCTCCTAAAACAGTATCTGCTAATTTTGCAGCTAGTATGAATTTGGTATTTCTTGATTCTACTAATATATATTCTTCATTAGGATTAACACATAATGCGACATTTGAAATTAGAGTCCATGGAGTAGTTGTCCAGACTAGAAAGTAGATATCACTGTCTACTTTTTTCATTGGAACTATGACAGTATCTACGCTTGTTTCTTTGTAACCTTGAGCGACTTCATGGGAAGCAAGTCCTGTTCCGCAGCGAGGGCAATAAGGTAAGATTTTACTACCAAGATAGAAGTATCCTTCATCAAAGAATTTTTTTAAAATCCACCATTCTGTTTCAATGTAATTATTATCATATGTGATATAGGGATTTTTTAAGTCAATGAATTGTCCCATTTTACTGGTAAGATCTGTGAATGTTTTTTCATTTTCCCATACGCTTTCTCGACATTGTTGATTGAATTTTTCAATTCCATAATTTTCAATATCATTTTTGCTATTGAATCCTAATTTTTTTTCAACTTGAAGTTCGACTGGAAGCCCATGAGTATCCCAACCAATTTTTCGTAGCACTTTATACCCTTTCATTGTCTTATATTTACAAAATGTGTCTTTTAAAAATTTTGCTAACATATGATGAAGGCCAGGGTGTCCATTTGCTGTGGCAGGTCCATCGTAAAATACCCAATATGGAGCATTTTCTCTGTTTTTTACGGTTTTATCGAGTAT
>CAJUGF010000021.1 GCA_910585915.1 uncultured Bacilli bacterium
CTACACGACTAGTTCCACTAATTAAGGTTAAATCTTTTACATGTACGTTACGGATGGTGGTGTTGGTGGCAATATTTGCAAGTGCCCCTCTACTATTTACACCAGATAGTTTTGGACTTTCTAACACTAGGTTTTCAATGTTTGCTGATTCTAATGTATCAAATAGTGGTTTTGATAAATTATATATTTTATGTCCATTTCCATTTAATGTTCCCATAAATGATGTTATTAAAGCATTTGTATTTTTGGTAATAATCGATGCATCAAAATCACGAGTTAAAGTAAATGTTCCTGTTGGATTTGCTTCCATTTCACGAATCAATCCTTCTAATGTAACATTCTCTGCAACGCCATTATTCATTGGACCAAATATAATTTCTAGTTTATCTTGTTTACTATCACTTGTATATTGAACTACATTATCAAAATCTAGTGTTAATTTTAATTGGTTTTCTTCTATTCTATATCCAGTTATTTTTGTATAGAATGTTGGCATTTGTTTTAAGAATACTTTTACTAAGTAATTGTCTAAGTTTGTTAGATCACTTTCTTTTAATTCTTTTGTTTCTATTACCCCATCTGCTGTTTGCTTGTAAACTGAGGTTCTAATGATGTCTTTCATTTCAAATTTACGAGCTCCCAGTGTAATATCAGCTTCTAAAAGAGTCATGTTCTTATATTCATTTGCATCTTCTTCTAAAACATTCATGTCAAGATCATAATCTGCGATTACTTTTATAATATAATTTTGATTTTCTTCTGGTTGAAAGGTAATGGTGTTTTCATTTTTTTCAATTGCCTGTTCTTTTACAATCGTTTCATTTTTTAGAACCAGTACTTTACCTCCAGTAATTGTCTCTTCTTGGTCATTTATTTTAAATGATGCGGTGATTGTTGCATCCATATTTTCTTTATAACCAAATTGTTCGACAGTTGGTTTATCTTTTAACACAGTTACTTTAATTTCATTGTTCTCTGTAATGATTAATTCTTTGGAATTATTTAATATTATTTTTTCTATTTTTGCTGTTTTTACTCCTGAAGTTCTATGACTATTGATTGTTAAATGATACGTATTCTCTTTTTTGGTCAATGGATATTCTATTCCATTTATTACTACTTTTACTGGTTCAAAAGATGTATTATTAGTACTTTCAAAGCTAATTTTTATGGGCTCTGATTTTCCAAAGTATTTTGTTTCACCCTGATCGTTATAAGTTTTAATGTTCTCTAGATTTAATTCATAGTCTGCAATCAATTCTATTTCTTTGGTAGTAATCGTTTCATCAGTTACTAGGTTATCTTCTTCTGGAGTTCCTTCTAAAGAATTACTATCTAAGTCATAAGTTGCATTAATGTTTAATGTGTATTTTTTTGATGGTTCTACTTGGAATGTTAATTCGTTATGTCCTGTTACGATTTCTTTTTCTGTAGATATTCCTTCGCTTGTTAGGATTGCTTTTCCATTTAAGAAACTGTTTTCTTCATCTAAAATATCAAAACGAAGAACTACTTCTTTGCTACTTAGATTATCTGATTGAACAAAATTAATTACTTGTGGTTTCTCTTTTAAAACTTCTATATATATAGTTTCATCTGTTGTTGCTATTGCTCCATTACTATACGTGAATTTTGTAATTGTTAATGGATATTTACCACTTGTTGTTCCAACATTTAGTGTTGCTTCATAATTGCCATTATCTAGTTTTACTGCAATGCAATTTAAATTGTTTATCAATATCTTTGTAATATCTTCATCTTTGTTACTTTCTACGTCAAAGGTTAATTTTACAATGCCACCTTTTTCGATATATTTACTATTTGGAGTAATATTTTTAATTGTAATCCTAGGGTCAGCTTCTACTATTTTTTCTGTCTCTAATTTATCAGTAATTGTATCATTATCATTTCCAGTCAAATTGTAACTTAAGAAGATTTTTATTTTATATTCTGTCGTCATGTGTGTTTGGAAGAATTTGTTTACCATTCCATCACTTAATACTTCATTTCTTGGTATATTCACTTTACCAATTTCGTTGTCATCTGCATCTAACACTTGAATTATTAAATTGGATACAGCTTCATCCAAATCTTGTAATTTAAACATTACTTTTAATTGATCCATTTCTGTGAATTCTGTTGTATGTAAATCTACAATTTCTGGATTTCTTTTATTCACATCTATGGTAATTGTATTATTCTCTGTCAATGGAAATTTTTTGCCATTGGAAAGAGTTACTTCATCAATTTTAATAGTTTGATTTCCTAATTCTGTTATGGCATCTAATTTTGCTATGTATTTATTATTTTCTTCTTCGACTTCATATTCTTTATCCCCAACTTTAATGGAACTTGGAATATGCTTAGTTGCATTGGTACTTTCAAATACAATTTTTACTTGATCTTCTTTATTAAAAATTGTTGTTTCTTGATCTTCTTTATAAGTTTTTATATTTGTAATACTAAAATTGTAATCTACGATTAATTGAAGTTCTTTTTCATAAGACTGAATTCCTTTATGAGTATCGTCTTCTGGGGTATTGCTTAAATTATAGTTCAAAATAATAGAAGCAATATATTCTTTTTTCTCTTCTACCGAAAATTCAATGCGATTTTCTCCTTTTTCAATCTTTTCTTGAGTAATTAAGTTTTGAGTATCGTCATATAATTCGACATAACCAGTTTCTAAGCTATCTTCTGCATCTATCACATTAAATAATAGAATCAGTTTCGAATCATCTTTGTTTTCTTCCACTTTATAGTTTTCTATTCTTGGAATATCTTTTAATACATCAAATGTAAAGGTTTCATTTAATTTTATTTTTTTGTCATTATCTAACAAGGCTTGTGTGATTGTATAATTTTTTAATCCTGCGGTATCTCCTATATTAAATGTTATTGTATAGTCATGAGTATTTGGTATTTTTACTACTTCATATTCTATTCCATTTATCATTAATTTTTTCAAGTTTGCACCAAAGCTGATATCAGCATTTATTTTTATCGTTACGTCTTGATTTTTGTTCGGATAGAAATTTTCTGATTCGATATTTGTTATAGTTACAGTATAGTCAAGATTATTCTCAAGTTTTTGAATTAAAAGCGTTAAGTCTGTTACAGTAATTTTTCCATCACCATTCATATCTGCATTTTCTATGACATCATCATTTAGTTTTAATAAATCTACTAAATGCAATTCCAGTAAACTTACATCTGCATAGTTGATTTCTGAGTCGCCATTTAATTCTCCTTTTATCGCAAAATTGTAAGCAAAGACACAAGTAGTTCCAATAAATTCAGTTATGATTACTCCTACTAGCATTAAAAATGTATTTAAATTCGTATTTTTATCTTTTTTATGACGGAAGTAAATGATCATAATGATAATTAATTGGATTAATATAAATAGTAATATCCACTTGTATATTACGGCAGTCTTTTTTATTTTTACTTCTTCTTTTTTTCCTTGTTCATCAGAAGGCTTTTCTGAATTATTATTATTGTTGTTATTTTCACTATCATTATTATTAAGATCAGGATTTGTATTGTTTGTGTCTCCAGGATTTATTGGATTCATATCAGGATTACTAGTATTTCCATCATCGATGTTTGGAGCATTTGGATTGTTGGTATGTGTTCCACTATTGTTTGGTTTATTTGGTATATTTGGAGTAGATGGAATTACTTCTTGTTCTTTTATTATATTTAGTGCTACTTCCGCATCTTTTAAGTATATATCTTTTTTTCCTTCTGATGTAGTTAAATTCGTTACTTTTATCAGTGTTTTTGCCGATGCAACATTATTTTTCACCTTTAATGTTATTGTCACAACATTTTCTCCTACTAAAGTTCCTACTTTTCGAATCGCTACTATTTCACCATTTTGAGGATTAAATTTTAATTCTTCCCAGTTATTTTGACATGCAAAATCACTTTGAACAATTTCTTCAAAGATATTTCTATCATATTCTAACGTTGCTTTGTAAGCGTTGATTCCTTTTTTTATTTCTCTAAAATTATCAAACGCTAATGTTATTTCTACAGTATCTCCAGCTTTTAAATCAATATTATTTGAACTTAGTTTTGTATCAATTTGTGACTCTGCTAATACATTAGGTATTAACGTAAAACTAAGAACGAAAATCATTAACATCTTGATAACTATTTTTTTCATAATTACTCCCCACTTCACAAACTATCTTCTATTCTTATACTTATATTAGTAAAAAAATAATATTTTTTCAACATTATTCTTTTAAAAATAATCATTTCTTTGAACGTGATATGATTGGAAATATAATTATATTGAAAATTGTTAAATTTTGATATTTTTTATATAAGGCATACCACTAATCCTAAAAAATGATCAATATTATAAAGTTATCTTTTTTATTATATGGCCTTTTTAGCTTTTGTATACTTCAAAACACCTAATATCGTTATAAAAAATTATAGAGCTACTTTTTAATTGGCACACCTTTGTAATTGCACTATTTATAAAACTAATTTTTTTGATTATCTTTGTTAATTCAATGCATTTATTATAAATTTGAGAACACAACAAATAGTTTAATTAATAATTGTTATAATAACTTTTAAATCATTATAAACGTCATCTTTAATAGATACCTTTAAATTAATGTGATGTTCATATATAATTCCTTTAAAATAAAGTAAATCCTGTTTTTTTCTTATTGTGGATCGTATGGTACACGTTAGGTTCGTCTTATCAATCTTACGAATACTACCATTTTAATCGTTGGAGTAGTATTACAAAAATCACATATTATCTCTAATCTTTTCTTTAAAGATTCCTCCATATCAATTTCTTTTTTAATTACATTAATCATAGACACCAGCCTTTTTATGATTTTTTTTAAAACGAAAAAGCCAATCATTTCTGATTGATTCTATATCTAAAAGTTCGAATAGTTCGAGCAGATTCTTCTCTGGTGCCCTTCGGGAGGACGCAATGTCATCAGTTTAAGAAACTATGCGAGAAATTGCATAGTTTTTATTATGGAAAAATGAGATAATGAAAATAAGAATAAAAGGAGTTAAATTAGTGGTAAAATTTAATAAAAAAGGAATTGAATTAATAAGGAATAAAATAGATTCAGATGAATTAAAAACTATAGGAAGATTAAAGAAAACCAATTTTACAAGAGAAAGAAAAATGGGATTTACAAAATTAATAAAATATATTCTAAATAAGAAAGGATTAACTACAAGTATGGAGATTAATAAATTTTATAACGATGTTAATGAAGAAGAAAATATATCCAATCAGTCATTATTAGACCAAAGGTTAAAATTAAACCCAGAAGTATTTATAACATTAAATACAGATTATTTGAAATTATTTTATCAAGAACACAAAGAAGAAGTAAAATTATATAAGGGCTATTTATTAAAAGCAGTAGATGGACATGATTTTAAAATACCAAATACAAAAGAGTCTAAAAAAGTATATGGAACAGTAGGAACAAAAGCAACTGCCCAAGGATAATACTATAGCAAGAGCAACAATATCTGTATGTTATGATGTATTAAATAAATACATCATTGAAGGATTTATATCATCCTATCGAACAAGTGAAAAATAAAAGTGCATTAGAACATTTAAAACATGATCAAGAGATCACAAAAAATTATAAATCAATTTATATAATGGATAGAGGTTACATTTCAATAGAATTTATGCTTTCATGCATAAAAAATAATAGTAAATTCTTAATTCGATTAGATAGCAAAGCATATGAAAAAGAAAGAAATAAAATAGAATCAAAAGATGAATATATCAATTTAGAATATACAAATAATAGACTAAAAAGAAGACACTATCAAAGTGAAGAAATAAGGCTTTATGCTAAAGAAATAAAATCATCAAAATTACGAATTGTAACATATGAATTAAGCACAGGAGAAATAGAACAATTAATAACAAATTTGGAAATGAATGAATTTACATACGATGATATAGTAGAATTGTATAGTAAAAGGTGGGAAATCGAAACATTATATTATAGTTTAGAATGGAAATTAAAAACAGAAAAATTTACTAGTAGTTTCAAAACAATAATAGAGCAAGATTTTTTCTCTAGTGTATTAGTTTTTAATATGATTTCATCTATGATGAAAGAAGCAGAAGAAAAAATAGAACAACATAAATATAAGCATGAAATGACTATAAATGAAAATATGGCAATAGGATTGTTCAAAAATGAAAAGATTAAAATAATGTTAGAAAAAGATGAAAGCAAAAGGTTAAAATTATATGATAGTTTAATAGGTAAAATGTCGAAATATAAAATACCAATAAGAAAAGATAGAAAATACAAAGTACGTTTTAGCCCTTATAATAAAAATAGTTACAATAAATTAAGTCAGGTATTGAGTAGTTTAAACATCAATTATAATTGGTGGATTTTGGTGTGTAATAGACCATGAAAACTAGAGGAATTTGCATAATAAAAACTACACATTTTCTTATGTAGTTCCTTAAACTGATGACATTGGGAAGGACGTTCAACAACTTTTAATTACATTTGTCATAGTAATCTTTTAAACCAAGATATTTATTATTCCAAGGTTCTAGTTTTCCATTTAAACTATAACTATAGATTATAAAATTATTCTTATAATTTTCTGTATCTTCAATTGTATAATCCTCTTTTAATTGCATTACCTTATCATATAAAATTAACGCTGGTCTATTCTCATAATATGTAGTATCAACTCTAAAATAATTATATCTATTTAGTTTTTTACAATAATATATTGTATCTAATAATACTTTTTTCCCATATCCTTTTCTTCTATGCTCAGGCAAAATGGTAAACCAATCCAACCATATTGTATCAGGATATTTATCATAAACATCTACACCCGTTATACCAACTAAGACATTTTTGTCATAAACTAGAAAAAAACAATTATTATCTTCTTTATTTATGGCTTTATCATACAAATCCTCATAATCTGGATCATCAGGCCATGTTTCTTTTTGGATTTTGAATGCTATATCCAAATTTTTTAAATTAAGTATTTCATATTTTAGATTATATAAAGACTTCATATTCACCCTCTACTATAGTCATTGCTACATTTGACTTTGTCAAATTACAAGTGTGTTTACTAAATTGACGAAATTTAGTTAAATTCGTTGTACTATAATAAATATTTTAGTATAATTTGTCTAGGGAATATATTAGCAGTTGAGTGCTTGCCAACTTTCGTAAGAAAGGAGGCTGATGATATGTATAAGAAAGATTTCTTAATCTTATCTCTTATTCTAATTATCTTCTTACTGATAGCCTTACTTTTTACTCTAGTAAAGTAGTAATCTATAATAAGAGAAAAGCACTCAATTTACTTTCAGTAGATTAAGTGCTAACCAATTTATTGGCGAGTACTCAACATTGAGGTGTTAAGTATTCCCTTTTTTATTTTATGCAAGTTTCCTTGACACATTCATCATAACATAAAAACGCACTTTTATCAAGTACGTTTTTCTTAATACTCGAAAAGTTCGAGTTTCCTATCAATCTGGTGCGTTATAGGGTTCTTATTTGAACTCTCCTCATTGGCATTTTCATTATATCAAACGATACTATAAATAGCCATATCATATTTTTGATTTTTCGCAATTTTTGTTTAATTCTTATTTTATGTTTGACTAACTCTCGACTAATTTTTGAATTTTAAATTATTATTTTCTAGATTTTATAAGGGTTTGTCATTTTTGAATACTGCCTTCTCTTATACCAAATTTAAAGAAAAGTTGACATCAAAAAAAGTTTTTTTAAAATCAAATTCCGATTTACTTCCGTTTTATTTATATTAGCAACTTTTATTTCATCCATAAATAATTAAAGTGACTTTAGAGTTAAATAAACTGCTCAATAAATTGTAATTTTACAATTACTTAATATCAAAATTTTCTGTTTTTAAATCACAATAATACCTACCACTTGTTGCAGTAAATTTTAAAACACAATAATCTGGGTCAGTTATACCTTTTTTATAAAACATTGTATCTCCCTTTTTCCAAATCATATTTTTAGTTTCTTGGTCTGTTAAAACTTCCATTTTTCCTTTTAACATAACACCAACATACTTGATTAGTCCTTTGTGATAAAAGTAAATACTAGCATTTGAATTATTCTTATACTGACTAACTCTCATAGACGAATTATTTGTCGAAAAGTAAAATTCTTTTAATTCTATCCTTTTTCTAGGTTTTAGCATTGCTTTTACATTAGGGTAATTTTCATCATCAATAGAACATATAAAACTGACTTTTTGTTTATCAATAAATTTCTCGATTTTCTTTAAATTCATAATACTTCATCTCACTTTCAAACTACAATTTATCTGTCAACTCTATTATAGCAGATATCAAATAATTTCTTAATAGTTTAGGTTATATTTCCGAATAAAATCAATTTAATTTCTGATTTAAAAATATTTTATACTATTATTTCTTTTCTACTCTTTACGAAAAATAAATATAAAATGCAAAAATCTTCACTCATTTGTGAAGATTTTCACTTAAAATATGACTTGAACGCCCAATAAATAAGGGAGTTCAAGTTAATCACACTATGGTGCCCGAGAGAGAGAAGTACAACAACTCTCTGAACAAAAGAAATAGTTAGTAATAAATTTAACTAACTATAGTATATCACTTTAATCTATTTTCCACAATTGGAATTTGCCAGTAATTTCATTAACATCATTGGTATTGCCATAAATAATAGCACCCAAATATTCTAATTCATCATTGCTTTTGCTAGTAATTGATTCAACAAGTTCTTCATCAGTTCTAGTTTCTAACATATCTCTAGGATAATCTGCAACTAACAAATTGGGATTTTCTTTTGCCTTATCAATAGCATTTCTTAATTTACCTGCTTTTACTTTTGTTATTATAAAAGGAAATCTGCTTATACCTAAATGATTTACATTTGATTTATCAGAAATCAATGGTTTACCCATTATCTCATTATCAGAATATTTACCTATTGATACTGCAAGATGTCCTATTACATTCAGTGCCGTAGGAGCATCAACATTAGTTGCAATTACTCCAACTATTTTCTTATCTTCATAATTCATTAAAAATCCTCCTAACTATCTCATTACAAAACAATATTTTTTACCTCAACAAATCTACTTTTTCCACCAACAACTATTTTATCTATTTTTTTATTATCTGAAGAATATATTTTAACTTTAATAATAGATGGAGAATTCAAACTATATCCCTGTTCAAAAATATATTGTTTATTTTTCATATCTAATTTCATAAATAATAGACCTGCTAATGCACAATTAGATGTTCCAGTTGCTGATTCTTCATCCACATCATATAAAGGTGCAAAGTTTCTACAGACAATTCTATCGTTATTAAAAGTATACAAATGTGTTCCAACCACATCATATTTTTTACTTATTTTAGTGATTTCATCGAAATTAGGATTTAATCTATTCAAAATATCTTCATTCTTAATGGGAACTAATATATCTTTAAGTCCTGTTGAAACAATTGAAATTGGATATTCTATATCTACGCAATCCAGATCAAAGCACTTTCCAATTTCTTCATAATCAATTGTTTCGTAAAAAACTGGAATATTTTGCTCCATAAATATTTCATCATCTTCTAAATTAATTTCCAAAATTCCACTTTTAGTCTCTATTGTATAATTATTCTTTGATAGTTTATTCAAATATTTTAAAACCCCAAAACTTGCTATCGTTGCATGTCCACATAAAGGAACTTCTTCAGCTGGTGTAAAATATTCAATTTTAAAATCAGCTTTATCTGAATTATTTATAAATGCAGTTTCCGCATATCCAAGTTCTTTTGCAATTTTCTTTTTATCAGTTTCGGTTAAATCATTTTTATATAAAACAACTCCAGCTTTATTTCCACCATTATTATCTTTACAAAATGCACTAGCAACATATACTTCAATCATTTTTTTCTCCTCTCTTTGCATAACTAATTATATCAAATTTTAGATGTTTATACTATATGCTTTGAGCATATTTATTACACACGTTCATTGATTATGTCAATGTACAAGTGTGTTTACTAAATTGACACCATTTAGTATTTAAGGACTACGAATTAAAAAATATCGTAGTCCTTTTCTTCTAAATACTGAATCATTTCTTTTTCTTTAGATGTATCTTTTGTAATATAAGTAATATCAGAATCGTTATATAAGTTGTTATCATAACAATCTTTGATTTGAGTTATAACTATATTTTTTTCTTTGTCTTTTCCAAACAATAAAATGTTTCTAAAAATATCTTTTAATGCTTGTAAGAATTGGATAATAAAGTTTTTAAATGAGGAATAATCATTTTCTAATTTATTAACTTTGTTGGTCAAATAGTTTATTTGTGTATCTTTCCCGTCATTAACTGCTAATAGTGCCTTATAGTATTTAATCTCCTGTTGTAGTTCTTTATATAATCCTTCACTTTTTGAAACTTTATTAATTGCTTCTTTAGCTTGTTTTAAGTAATCCATTAAATATAAGTAAGTATCATAATCAAATACTACTTTATGATTAAATATCTTTTTTGCTTCACTTTTCATAGTTTTAAGAAGAATATTATATTCACGATTCATTTTATATTTTGTGTTATCTAAATTCTTATCTAACATACGAGTAATACCCTTTAATTGTTTAGGAGTTAAGTTTTTAATACCTGTATTTTTTTCTCCTCGTTCTATCTCAAATCCTTTATTTCTTAATCTTTCATAATATTTATCTTGTAGCTTAGACAAGTGGGTGCTACTTTTGATATATTCTTTTTTAGTTATACAATATTTTTCACGATTGACTCTTTTATCAAACTTTTTAATAAGAGGAACAACTACAATATGAATATGAGGAGTTGTTTCATCCATATGTAGAGTAGCATGAATAACTTGTTCTTTCTTATAACCTAAATCTTCATAAACAAATTTTAAGGTTTCTTCTACCCATATCATTATTTCTTCTTTACTTAACTTATCAAAAAAATCCGTATCACTTGTAAATATCATTTCATCAGCAACAACACTTTTTGAATCATTTACCATTTGATAAAAACTTTTCTTTCTATCAGATCTCATGTTTTCTTGTCTTTTATTGTATTCCTCTCGGTAATCCTTAGTAATATCATAAAATTTTTCAATGTATTTCTTATCACATTTAACAATTTCAATATTATTGATAGTATCTTCTTTTCTAATATCTGGATTTGATTTATAGGATTCTTTTTCTCTTTTGTTGTGTTTTCCTATATTAGTTAAATCACTTAAAGTATTAATTCCTTTACATCTAAATATTGCACAACTCATGTGATACCTCCTTTGTCTTACCAATACGACTTAGGACTGCACTTTCCATATCTAGAGTAATAACGCCTAATCTTAATGTTTTATCATTATATCTTTTACTATCTGATAAAACAATTAATCTTAATACTTTTTCATAATCCCCATTAGGAATAAATCCTACATCTTCTAATTGTTCATCTGCTTCAATTTCATAATAATTTAGTTTTAACTTATCATTCTTAATTGTATCTTGCAGTTTATCAAAATATTCTTGTGCTTCTTTAGTTGTTTTACCCTCGTGATTCATAGCTATTTTAGAACCACTAGAATCTTCAAAGATACTCCAATTACAAGGAACACCATATTCATTATGAAAGTTCACTAAATCTGCTAAAAAGCTCTTTCTATACTCAATATATTTAAGTTCCGTTTGTTCTCCAACTTTACTAACTTCAATATTATCAATATAGGTAGTAATAATTCGTTTCATTTCTTCTCTCGGAGAATTAGTTAAACTTAAAATATTTTCCATTAGTTTATCAGGATAGATAAGTTCATCAATTTTTTTGGTATCTTCTAAAACTAATAAATCATTCGTTGTAAAATTAAAATTTTCAACTTGTTTTTGTTCTTTGATTTTCTTTTCTAATTCTTCTATATTAAACTCAATAGATTTTAATTCATTACCAAACTCATCCATTTTAACAATACCTTGCATATAAGCACTTTTAATTCTATCTTTTTGTTTTTCTAATTCTTTAATCTTTTTAGTATATTCTTCAGTATTATTATCTAATTTGGACTTGATAAAAGGGGTATAATATTTATTGATTAAATTATCTTTTTGAATCAATTCATATAACTGAATTAATAATCCATTTTTAATTTCTTCTTCCTTATAATTAGTTTTACATTTTTTGCATTTATAGTAATAATATTTCTTTCCGTTAGGTTTTGTAGTAGCACATCCACCTAGAAATCTTCCACATTCTGAACATTTTAATTTATTAGTAAATAGATAAGTGGCTGTTCTTTCATAATGTCTAGCATTTCTTTTCTTTTGATACTGACAATTATCCCATTTTTCTTTAGATACAATGGGTTCAACGACATTTTCATAATAAGTAGGATTTTTCGTTTTCTTACCGTGAAGATAATCTCCTTTATAAAGTTCATTAGTCATTATTTTTCCAATAGTAGAATCCTTCCAATTTGTTTTACCTAGAATTTGTTCTTTATTATAGATATTGGCTATTGCTTGATAACTTTTACCTTCTAAATATAAGTCATACATTCTAACCACTAAATCTTTAATAAGTGGATCAGGTACTAACTTCTTTTTATCTCTTTTAAATCCTAGAGGGGTGTGATTAGGAATGTGTCCTGCTTGAATAGCACCAACCATACCAAATTTTGTTCTTTCTGAACATTTTTCTATTTCATTTTGAGATACACTTGTCATAATTCTTAAAGTTAGTCTTCCAGTAGAAGTAGTTGTATTGGATGAATCATTTAAACAATCTATATCACATCCTGCATTATCAACTACTGTCATTAATTTTTCTACATCAAATACACTACGAGTAAGTCTATCCATTTTAAATGCTACAATAACATTAATTGTACCGTTTTTCACATCTCTTAACATTTCTCTATATGCTGGTCTTTTGTCGTTTTTAGCACTAATTCCTTCATCAGCATATACTTTGTAAATCTCATAACCTTTTCGCTCACAAAAAGCTTTTAATTGTTCTTCTTGCTGTCCTAGACTAAAACCTTCACGAGCTTGGTCGAGTGTACTCACTCTAATATAAATCCCTGCAATTTTCTTTAATTCGTTCATTCTTTCATCTCTCCTTTTCTCAATTTTAGAGAGATTAAAAGTACAAAAAGACCATACTTTTAACCTCAAGTATTGTACTTCCCTTTTGCACGCCTAGTTTTAAAACCATTAATTTGTTTTAATATGAACTTCTAAATCCTTTAATTTAATACTTTTAGAATAATCATTTACAAATAAAGTATCACTTCCATTAAATATTAAATAATTATTCTTTTTGATCGTTATAATATGTGGACTTACATAAGCAATGTTAGTTCCTTTGATATTGATAATACTTCCTTGTTTAATAATAGGTTTAACACAAGCAAATCTACATATCATTAAGAGTCTTTTTAAGACTTCCTTATCAAACTCTAATTCCTTAACTTCCTTCATAACTCATCACTTCCATTCTCAAATAACAAAAAAACTAGACGGTACTTCTAGTTAATATTTATTACTCTCGAATAAAAAGTTCGAGTTTCCTATCAATCTGGTGGAGCAGAGGAGATTTGAACTCCTGTCCAAACAATCCTATTATAAAATGTCTACAAGTTTAGCTAAAATTTTATTTCGTAAGTAGGAAGGCTTTAGCTTACCTATTCCATACTACTAGTTTGATATTCATTCGTTTTATAGTTACAAACACATCTATAAAATATATCTTATATTTATGAACCCCTTAAATCCCTATAAGAAAAAGAATTAAGAAGTGCTTCTATTACCTTAAATTAGGCTGCTACGAAAGCGTTAGAAGCGAAAGAATAACTTTCGTCATTTAATTTTATGTTGCATTTAGAGTATGCCTACTACTTGCTATCTTATCTAGTAATTGCTGTCGAAACCATTTACTGCCCCAAGAATCAATAATATTCTATCATAGATTCTATTAATTGTATAGTTTCTAACTTATTTAGACAAAAAAACATTGAAATTTTTTCAATGTTTTTTTATTAATATGAAGACTCTTTTAAATTCTTTTGATGAAAACTTACTTTCTTTAAAGCTATTACTATCAATCCTATTATCAATACAAAGAAGCTTGCTAAAATCCATTTTAAATTTTTATTTGCTTTATCTTTGTCTTCAATTTTCATGTTACTTATGTCTTTGTCTTCTTTTATTTTAGTTTGATAAGAAATAATATATTTTTCTAAATTTTCTCCTTCAACTTCAATCACATTTGATGAGATTACTTTATAATTTAATTTTTTTACTACATTATTTTTATCTACAACGAAAATTCCTAAAAATTCTTTTGATGAATCCAATTTGATTGTCATTTTCATTTTAGAATCAACTAAATTTATTTTTTCTTTCTCGTTATTTTCAAAATATAGTTCAAAGTATTCACTTAAATCACCATATTGTTGTTTTTGCTTATTTGTTAAAGTTAAATTACTTTTCTTTAAACTTGCATTACTATCCATTTCACCATTGATGCTTAGAGAAATATTTGGAACATTATAATATTGCCATTCTGTTTTTATATGATCCGTAGTATTATTTTCTTCTGTATTATTTGTTATGTCATCATTTATTACGTTATTTGAATTGTTTGGAGTATTTGTAGAAGGCTTTTTATTTCCATTATTATTATTTGGAATATTAGAATTATTATCGCTTGGATTTTCTGGAATAATTGGTTGTTCTTGTTCTATCCATGAAACACGTGCTGTAATTCTTCCTTTATTTCCTAGTACATCTTCATAGGTAAAATCAAAGGTCCCATTTTCTTTAAAAATATAGGTATTCGATCCATTGTTGTTCGTAATTATAATTTTTTCATTACTACTAATGGTTGCTATGACAATATTTTTTGTTGGAAGTGTTGTGCTATAAGTTATAGTAGCATTTGGTGCAATCTTGTCAATCCAATCGACGGATACTGTTTTGCTTCCTCTATTTCCTGCTTCATCAATGTAATCAAAGGTAAATGAACCATTTTCTGTAAAGGTATAAGTAAATGAACCGTTATTGTTTAAAATGCGAACATTTTCTTTTTCAAATTCAATGGTTGCTGTTACATCTTTGTTTGTTAATTCCATTGTACTAAAGATAATATTAGCATTTAAAATATCTCGATCAATCCAACTTACTTTTGCTGTAGTTCTTCCAATATTACCAGCTAAATCTTTAAATTCAAAAGTAAATTCACCATTTTCTTCAAATATATAGGTAAAAGGATTGGCGCTTGGATTGTCTTCTATTACTTCTCCGTTATTTAATATAATTACTTCTTCACTTGGAATTAATTTTGCTTCTACTTCACCATTTGTTGGACTAGTTGTACTATATTCGATAGTTGCTGTTGGGGCAATCTTATCAATCCAATTTACTACTGCTGTTGATGTTCCAATATTACCATTCTTATCAACAAATTCAAATGTGAATTCACCATTTTCTGTAAATACATAGGTATCTGATCCATTGTTATTTGTGATTTCTATTTCTGTACTTGGATTTATTAATCTTGCAATGACATTTTGATTGGTTAATTCTGTTTTGTCATATCCTACTCCTGCGGTTGGTCTTGGATTTATTGTCATGTCTTGGAATAAATTAAATGCTCTTGCCATCATCCAATTTCCATTACTTGCTCGATCTGCTACGATTTTTACATACTGTACTTCTTTTGGATTTTCGATTTCAAAACTCTTTGTATTTTCGATCGCTTCTTCATTGGTATTCGCTTGGTTCGTGTATCTTAAATTTTTCATTTCAGATAATACTTCCCAATTTTCTCCATCCATACTTCCATATACTGTTCCATCTAGGATTTTTCCATTTCCTCCCCCTCCTGGAACATATTCTACTGCTGAGATATATCGCGGTTTGTCTAATTTGATTGTTATGTATCTTTCTGTATCTGATCCATTCCATGCACTATGCCAATTGGTATTATAATTTCCATCAATTGCATTGGTTGCATGTCTTCCTTGTGCAGTTGCTTGGGATGATACGGCATGAATACTTAAGTGTGATATGGATACATATTTTCTTGTTTCTGGTTGATTATCTTCTGTAAATGTGAATTCTAATACATCACTTGGTAATGAGGTTCCTGTTGCTCCTATTCTTACTTGAAGTCTTTTATTTCCTGTGTTATCTGGTGATGCATCTTGATATGAGGTCCATGCTTCGTTTTCGTTTCTTCTCCATTCATAGGTTGTATTTACCCCAATTACGCGGTTTTCTAAGTCATTTCCAAAAAGGTTTGTTGGCGTTGCTGCTTTGGTGATATCGATGTTATAGATATTTTCTTCACTATAGTTTACTCCTACTATATGGATTTTGATATCATCTTCGGTATTAATTCTTGCTATTTCTTCTTCGGTTAATTGTAATTTGTGTTCTTCTTCTGCTGCAAAGGATACTTCTTTCCATGTATTTCCTCCATCTATGCTGTAATCCCATCTTACTCCTGTATTGTCAAATCTATTTGATAGAACTATTTTTCCTGCTTCTTCCCCATCAAATGAGAAGGTTGCTATTGTTTTATCTAATTTCCCTAATAGATAGTTTGCTTCTAATCTTGTTAGGGATGGTTGATATACATAGTAGTTATCTGTTGTGTTATTTGGTACTTTAGTTCCTTCGGTTAAGATTCTTGTTTGTAATAAGGTAAATCTATAATTATTTTCTATGCTTGTTAATTTTGGTTTAATTAAATTTGTCAAATGTTGCATTGGTAATGGGAAGTATTTTAAGTTCTCTCCTATTTCTTTTGCTAATTCAAAATATTCATCTTCAGTTTTGTTTGGATTTTCATTATAGGTTAGGATTAATCCATACCATGCATTGATATTTAATGGTTGGATTTCTAATGCTTCTCTATATATTCTTTCTCTTTTTTCTAAGTCTTCTTTATATACATCTGCTAGTATTACTTTCTTTTGACTACTTTCAAATTTTTCATAGTCATTTAATACTTCTTGAGATAATGCCATATATACTACAGAATATCCTCTTTGGTAACTTTCGTTTCCCCATCCTAAAAGCATTCTTTCTCCTTTTTCTGATAATGTCCATCCACTTACGTCATTATCTAAGTTCCAGTATCCTCTTCCTTCTGCATCTTGCGTATAATAGATGATTGCTGCATGCCCTGGTTGTCCGATTACTGCTGCTGGTATTCCATGGGTTGCTCTTATGTTACTTCCTGTTTTTGAAATCCCTCCACATACTGCTCCTGTTCCAAATTTGTTTCTAAAGTTCATCCATACTTTATATACTTTATAATCTGCTGTTCCTCTTGTAATTCCATAGTCGTATAGTTTTTTTCCATTTACTGAGAATAATTCATTGAAATAGTCATAATTCTCTTCTGCATAGTATACTGGATTTCCATAACTTGGCCATACATATGCCATATATGGATGCGGTGTTAATAAACTCCATGCACTTTTTGGATTCGCATCGATTTTACTTTGTACATATTCATTTAACCATATGATTGATTCATCATCGATTAGGTTATTCATTACAAAGCGCATTTCTTCTACTTCATAATTTTCAAACCATTTGGTAATATCTATGCTATCTGTTACTCTAAATTTATTATTTTTATGTAGTTCTTTATAGATCTCATATCTTGTTACGGCATCTGATTGGTTTTCTGGTGCTCCTGGTTGCATCCATAATGCTACTTGTGCTGAATGGGTTAGTGACAATGTGATTGCCATTTTTTTATATAAGTCACCTAATCTGGTTCCATATTTGGTCTTTTCTTCTATATCAAAATCACTTTGATGTTTTTCTAATATTCTTTTTAAGACATTCAATGAGTTATAGTATGTTCCTGTTGGTTTTCCTCCCATTGTATATAATCTTAGATTTTCTACGTCATTGAATAACCATTCGAATGCTTTTTTATTTGCTTCACTTTCTCCTACAAATCTCTTGATGGCATATGGTCCCATATTTTTTATTAGGTCTCTTTGTAATACTGTTAATTCTTGTTCTTTATTTGTTAAATCGATTTCTCCATATCCTTTGATCTTTTCATCATATTTCTCTATATCAATCGCTTCTAATTCTTCTCCATATCCTTCTTTGATTAGTTTGGCATCGGCATATACAGAGTGGTCATTTCCATTTGATCCATTTGCATCGGCTTCTAGTTTTAAATATTTTTTCCCTTTGATGTCTACTTTTACATATGTTGCATTTGCTCCTGGCATTTGGGCTTTCTCTTCTACTTTTTCCCAATTCTTTCCATCCATTGAGGTATAGATTTTATATATTACTCCATTTCCTTTTGATGAGGTGGTATTGATTCCTATATATGATGTGAAGTAATCGTAGTTATATCCACTTATATCATACACTAATACTGAACTTGCATGGGCCCACATTCCTTTATCAAAACTGTATGCTGCCCCTTCTACTTTTACTGTTATTTTGGTATTACTACTTGTTTTATCTTTTAACAAGCTTCCCCAGCCACTTTTTGATTCACTTGCTATATAATCTATATCTGATAGATATGTAAATTCACTGTTTACCTCTGTTCCAGCATTAGCAGGAATATTTGCTATGATTTCAGTTTCTTGTAATTCAAGATTGTAATATCTTGGTAAAACAGCTACTAATAGAAATAAGCAAAATATTCCTATTAATAATTTATCTAAATTAGTTAGTTTCACATTTTTTTTCATCCAAATCCCTCTTTTTCGTTAATGTTCGCTATTATAACATAAAAATATTTTTTTTCAATACTTAAATGTTGTCAGAATCTATCCTATTTATATTGAGAAATTTTACTATTAGAATAAAAACGACATATTAACCCAAAAGAAAATTGTTTTTATTTTTTTATGTAAAAGTTGAATAAACTGAGAGCTATAATATTTTGATATTATATATAAACCTATTTTCTATTTTGCTTAAGTTTGTCTACTTCTTCAACTATTTTTTCTTATCATATCTTTCATATAAAGGTTCAATATCTTTACTTAAAGAGATATTTAAGAATCCTTCTACTTTTTCACAAGAAAATGGTAAATATGGTTTTAATAGAGTATTAATATTAGAAATAATGTTTACACAATTAAATAGTACATTATTACATTCATCTATGTCAGTTTTAGCAAGAATCCATGGTTGCTTTTCGTCAAAATATTTATTAACAAAACTGATGAAGTCAAAAATTTTATTGATGCCTTCTTTTACATCTCCGTTATCAATATTAGTTCCTACTTCACTAAATAATACTTTTAATTTTTCTTCTATTTCTTTATCGACTATAGAATCTTTTAACAGGATCATTAATTAAGAAATAATATCTTATAGCATCAACAGGATATCTTTCTAATAAATCTCTTATTGATATATAATTTCTCTTACTTTTTGATAATTTTTCTCCTTCAATAGTGATGTATTCATCAGAAACTATCTTGTCTGGTAATTTATAATTTCCTTTTGTTCCTAATAACAATAATGGAAAAATAACAGTATGGAATGGAATATTATCTTTGGCATGTACTAAATAAATTTTATTATCATTATCTTTTTTCCAAAATTTTTCCCAGTCAAGATTATTTTGTTCACAATATTTCTTACTGGCAGTCACATATCCCCAAACATTTTCAAACCAACCATAAATTTTCTTACTAAAACCACATTATTTCCTTTTAGTCTATGATATCTAGCGATAACATCTCCAGGTAAACTACTTGCTGCATGACCTATGTGCAAATCTCCATTTGCAAAAGGATAACTAATTCCTATTAATATATTCATTTTAATCCCTTCCTTTCAAATAAAAAACCTCCTAGGAATACTATAATTCCTAAGAGGTGAATATATCACGTTACCACTCTTATTTCATTAGTACATTACTGCACTAATCTCATTAACCTACTTATGTCTTAGCATAGTTATAGGTTTGTGCTATAACAGGCACACCTGTAATGACTTCCTTAGTTTCAGTCAATCGCCCTTGATGGCCATGTTCGAAAAATCATTACTAACTGAGTTCTCTAAAATGCTTATATTTTTCTACTTCTTCCCCACACTGGTTTTCATTAACGATTTATATTATATTTTATAAGTCATTAGTTAAATCATGCAAACATTTATTAATTCTTAACATCATTTGCAAACATTTTGAACTTTTTTAACTATTCGCAAGAGATAATACTCCTCACAAACCCTTATAAAAACTACTACTTACCACAACAATTCTTATATTTTTTTCCTGATCCACAAGCTCAGTGCAATCTCATATTATCCTTATTTATGATATTTATAGTATTATTGATATTCCTTTAAATACGAGTCAAAGTAACATTCGTATTTATAGTATTATCAATATTATTAGTACTATCAGTATTTCTTAAATGAGGAAAAAATGAGGAAAATTTCAACATTCGTTTACTATTATTATAATTTACTGCTTACTTTAATCTTTTTTTATCATCTTGTTCTTGATGATTCATATATCTTTCATACCAATTGGTGTTGTTTAAGAAATTTATATAATCTCCACCTATAACTTCTAAAAAATTAATTTCAATACCATATTTTTCTGCAAATTCTTGAGCAAACATTTTTATATACTTCTTCATCACTTCGCTTTCGGCTTTTGATTTATTTTCAAATACCTCATCTATATGATGATAACCAGCAATAGGTTTTCTATATCCACCCATTGTCATATGCCCAACCTTTTGTGGAAGTGAAAGAAATAAATCTAGAAAGTCAGAGTTTATTTTATCAATTTCTGCTTTAGAAGCATAATAAGCTCTTACAATAATATCCATAAGTATTTTTTCTTTTTCTGTTTGTTGCTTAACTCGTTGTTCCTCCTGATCAGTAAAAGAACTTTTATTTTGTTTGTAAGCACAATGACGTTTTAATATTTCATATGCATTATTTATTTTAGACATCAAATCATTATAATGTTTAATATCTTCATTTTGATGTGCATCTGGATGATATAAAAAGCATAATTTTCTATATATACTTTTTATTTCTTCTTCATTTACATTATTTGAATCTGTAATTTCAAATATACTCAACGCTTCGTATAAATCCATAGTTATACCACCTCTTTGTTTTACTTTTTAGAGATTTTTTTCTCATTTCTAAAAAACGAGGACAAAATGAGGAAAATTTTCAGTTTTTATGGTTAATTTATGCTTTTTTTAGATTTCCAAACCTTCGCAAACCCTTATAAAATAAGCTATTTACCACAACAATTTTTGTACTTCTTACCTGAGCCACAAGGGCAATCTTGATTACGTCCAACCTTTTTATCTTTTTTTACTGTATGTCCAACTTTTTCTTTTCCATCATTAGCATTTCCTTGGATTACTTGTTTTCTTTCTATATTTTGTTCAATTTCTGCTTTTAGTAAGAATTGAGCAACATTATTATCAATTTTATCTAGTAATCTTTCAAATAATTCAAATCCATCCATAGTATAAGCTTGTAATGGATTAATTTGTCCATATCCTCTTAGCATGATTCCATCTTTTAGATGTTCCATTTCATTTAAATGATCAACCCATAATGAATCAATAACACGAAGCATAATCGCTTTTTCAAATTCTTCAAAGTTTGGTGCATCTTTGATTTTTTCTTCATAATCATTGTTTACTTCAGTCGTTAAATATTCAATGATTTCTTCATCTGTTTTTTCATTAATTTCAGATTCTTCTAATTTTTTCCCTTTAATAAAGTTGGCATTTACATACTCAATGATTTCTTTTTTATCATTTTCAGTTAAATATCCTTCTGGTGCAATATGATTCTGGATAATATTTGAAAGGGTGTTTTTGAACGTTTCGACAACATTTTCATGCACACTTTCTTGTTCTAAAATCTCATTTCGACGATCATAAATAATCATTCTTTGTTCATTAACTACATTATCATAATCTAACAAGCTTTTACGCATATCGAAGTTATTTCCTTCTACTTTCTTTTGAGCGGATTCTATACTTCTTGTTAATGATTTTGAACGAATTGCTTGATCTCCAGTCATTCCAAGAGCTTCTACCATTCTTTTTACTTTATCTGTACCAAAACGACGCATTAATTCATCTTCAAAGGATACAAAGAACTGACTCATTCCAGGGTCCCCTTGACGACCTGCACGTCCTCTTAATTGGTTATCAATACGACGTGATTCATGACGTTCAGTACCTAGAACACAAAGCCCTCCAAGTTCTTTTACGCCTTCCCCTAGTTTAATATCTGTTCCACGTCCAGCCATATTCGTTGCAATAGTGATTGCTCCCTTTTCTCCTGCTTTTGCAATAATTTCCGCTTCACGGGCATGGTTTTTCGCATTTAGTATTTCATGTTTCAATCCAGCTTTTGTTAAAAGTTTCCCAAGATATTCATTTGCTTCTACAGAGATTGTACCAACTAAAATTGGTTGTCCACTTTTATGAATTTCTGCAATTGTTTTTACAATTGCTTCATATTTTCCTTGCATACTTGAATATAATAAATCTGGTAAATCTTCTCTTACTACTGGGTTATTGGTTGGAATCTGAATAACATACATATTATAAATATTTCTGAATTCTTCTTCTTCTGTTTTGGCTGTACCTGTCATACCAGATAGCTTTTTATACATTCTAAATAAATTTTGGAACGTAATGGTAGCCATTGTTCTTGTTTCTTCATTAATTTTAACATTTTCTTTTGCTTCGATTGCTTGATGAAGTCCTTCACTAAATTGACGTCCTTTCATTAAACGTCCTGTAAATTGGTCAACAATAATAACTTCATTGTTATCTACCACATAATCAACATCTTTTTTAAAGGCATAATTTGCTTTTAAAGCTTGAGTAATATGATGAACTAAAGCAGAATTATCTAAATCATATAAGTTAGTTAAATGGAAATATTTTTCTACTTTTGCAACGCCATTCTCCATTAGAGAAGTACTCTTTGTTTTTGGATCATAATCATAGTCTTCATTTTCTACAAATCCTTGTACTGCTTTGTTTGCATCCATATATAAATCTTTAGTGTTTGATTTTCCACCAGAAATAATTAATGGTGTACGGGCTTCATCAATTAAAATTGAGTCAACTTCATCTACAATACAGAAATTTAGTGGTCTTTGTACTCTCTCGCTTGCTTGTACTACCATGTTATCTCTTAAGTAGTCAAAGCCAATTTCGCTATTTGTAGAATATAAAATATCACAAGTATATGCTTCTTGTTTTTCTTTGGCACTCATTTCCCTTAAGTTTAGTCCTACTGAAAGTCCTAAGAATTCAAATACTTTTCCCATCCATTCTGAGTCACGTTGTGCTAAGAATTCATTTACTGTAACAATGTGTACTCCTTCTCCACTTAAAGCATTTAGATAAGCTGGCATTGTCTCTGTTAGAGTTTTTCCTTCACCAGTTTTCATTTCTGCAATGTTACCAAAGTGAATTGCTAGTCCACCTAGTATTTGGACATAGAACGGCTTTTCACCAATGATGCGCGAATCTGCTTCACGAATTACAGCATACGCTTCTACTAAAATATCATCTAATGTTTCTCCATTTGCTAGTCGTTCTCTTAATTCTTTTGTTTTATTTGCTAATTCTGCATCTGATAATTTTTGCATTTCTTCGTCTAATGCCACAATTTCATCTGCGATTTTTTCAAATCTTTTTAATTCTTTATATTCTGAATCTATTAGTTTTCTAAAAAATCCCATAGTTCACCCTCCATAAGTAGTATTTTATCATAATATTTAAAAAAACGGTAATAAATCGCTATAATTCTGTATTACAAACTAAAAAGCAAACGTTTAATCATTTGCTTTTACTCTTAATCTGGTACAATTTTTATGAAAGTTCTCATATTCTTTTCAATCTTGATTAATCAATGGCTTTAAATTCTATTACTTAGAACACTTTGTTATTACAAAAGATTACTTCTTGTTGTGTATCTAATTCTAGTAAGTAGGAAATTAGTGATTGATTTTCTGAATCTAGCAGAAAAATTAGAAAAATGTATTTATACAAATTTGTCTAGGTATATAACCTATTTCACATTAATAATGCCATATGTATCATTTTTTCTTTTATAAAGTACAGAAATGCATTCTTCTGATTCATTTTTAAAGATAAAGAAGTCATGTCCTAGTAATTCCATTTGTAAAATTGCTTCTTCTTCATCCATTGGCTTCATTTCTATTTCTTTTCTTTTAAAAATCTTTTTCTCTTCTATTTCACTTTCATCGATTTTAAAATCCATTTTCATTTCTATTATATTGTTATTTTTATATTTGCGATTTAATCTTGTTTTATTTTTTCTGATTTGTCTTTCTAGTTTATCAATCACTAGATTAATAGATGCATATAAATCTTCTTTCGATTCTTCTGCTCTTAATGTAAATTTCTTAGTTGGAATGGTTACTTCAATTTTTTGATGTTGTCCGTTTATGCAAACTAAAACATTTGCTGTTATTTCTTCTGGAGTTTCAAAATACTGATCTAATTTTTTTAATTTTTCCATTACTTGATTTTGTATGGCTTCTGTAATCTCAATTTTGTCTCCACGGATATTTAATTTCATAGCATCACCTTCCTATTTTCAGTATAACAAAATAATAAGAAAAAAACTACTGTTTATTCTACAGTAGTCTCAGACTGTTGACAAATAGGTTCAATAGTCTTTTTATTTAATAAAAAATATAGTA
>CAJUGF010000022.1 GCA_910585915.1 uncultured Bacilli bacterium
TGACGTGTGCTCTTCCGATCTAATAATCCAATCATAAAAATTAACGCAAAAAATATTAAGGTAATAACAAAAGATATCAAACCAAATAGTAAAAAAGAATCAGGATTAGAATAAATAAAAAAGCAAAATATATCAGCAATACCTTATAGTTGTAAAATCCATTTACAACACAAAGTGATTTAAAAAAATAAAAATCCCCCCTACTCCTAATCCAAGCAAAATAAATTTGTTTTCTTTGTATTTTAAAGCCTCTGGAAATAATTTTTGAATAGATAAGGTAATCATAATTCCAGCAACAAACAAGAGTACAATACTAATCAGCGTATCTGTAACAAAACGAGATAAAAAGATAAATGCTAAAACCGCACCCAAAGGCTCTGCTAAACCAGAAATAAAAGTTTTTAAAATAGCCTCTTTTTTACTTTTTGTAGCATAATAAATAGGAACAGCAATACTGATACCTTCTGGAATGTTATGAAGCATAATAGCTACGCCCAATTTGATTCCTAACTCCATATCTTTATAAGCACTCATAAATGTTGCAATCCCTTCAGGTAAATTATGAAGCATTAACGCAAGCATTGACAAAATTCCTAACTTATATAAATCCTGATGTTCTAGAGAATGCGAATCAATTTTTTTATTAAGCCAATAAATCAAAAAGATTCCAATCACAAAAGAGAAAAAACAAACAGAAATTCCTTTTGCTAACTTAAAATCAGCAATGATATAAAATGTCGATTCAGGAATTAATTCTGTAATAGAAATACCAATCATAATTGATAAAGACAAACTTAAGCAAAAAGTAATAAATTTACTAATATATTTTTCTTTCCAAGGCAAGAAAATAACTAATGCGCCTAAAACAGTAGATAATCCAGCAATAGTAGATACTAAAATAGGTCCTAAAATATTCATAGAATTCACCACTGAATTATATGTTTTAAAAAGAAAAAAATCACAATAAAGTGATTATAAATTAGGATCTAGGTTCAAAGAAATATGGAAAAATACCTAATTTAGATCCAATAGCATGAAAAATCGGAAAAGTGATCAATACCATAATTAATTGAACTAAAAGAACTGGAGCATCAATAAAATCCTCAGAACTTATAATTTCTGCTTCACCCACCATATCAATATAAAAATCCGTCCTACTTAATTTTTCTTTATACTCTATTTGTTCAATAAAATATTGTTCCTCACTCAAATTGACCTCTACAATTCTTCCAACAGGTAGTGTCACATTGCTAGTATAAATTGATTCACCATCATATACAATAGAATCACTATTAATTCTTGCTGCAACTAGTTCTCCTGATGGTAAAGTTAAAGCATGCAAATACATTCCTTTATAATATCCAGCTCCCCTATTTTTGTATTGAATTCCTTTTGATAGCACAGTAAATTTTTCATGTTGAAATAAATCCTCTATGTTTTGGATACGAAAAATATCATCACCAGCAATACCTCCAACCTCGCCTGCACCTACTTTATGATCTTCCTTGTATTCTTCATAAATAGATGGAAGTATACTTTCCATAATTTTTCCCATTCCCATTCCAATAAGCACTCCAAGTGCTAAACACAACCAAACATCAAAACGTAAAATATGATATCTCATCGAAAAACACCTCAACACTAATTATACCGCAAAACCGTTATACAAAAAAACATAAATAAATGAAACAAGCAATTTATTTAACCAATAATTGCCACCAAAAATCTCCAGTTTATTGAATGGTAATAAGAAATCATCACATAATAATAGTGGGAGGTAAAAGAAATGAGTAAAAATAATAATCAAAATCAAAACAATGCTCGTAATAACAACAGATCTAACAATAAAAATTCTAGAAACAATCAAAAAAACAATTCTAGAAATAACAATAGATCTAACAACAAAAACAACGAACAAAGTCGTTAATAATTTGTTAGTATTATGAGTAAAGATGAAAACGATATTCAGTTTTCATCTTTTTTATTGCGTGGATGATACTCATAGTCCTTTTTTTTCTTTTCATCTGAAATATGTGTATAAATTTGAGTAGTAGAAATATCTACATGACCTAAAAGTTCTTGTACGATACGTAAATCAGCGCCACCATTTAATAAATGTGTTGCAAAAGAATGCCTTAAAACATGGGGAGAAACCTCTTTTTTTATTCCCTTTTCTATACACAAAGTTTTCAAAATTTTAAAAAATCCCTGACGCGAAATACCTTTCATTCGATTATTCAAAAATAAACAATCACTTCCCTTATTTTTTAATAACTGAGGACGATAACAAGTTAAATATTCATACAAGCATTGACGAGAAGTATCATTAAATGGAATAATACGATCTTTATCTCCCTTGCCCAAAACATGAACAAAATCTTCATCAAAATTAATATCCTGTACTTTCAAAGAAATTAACTCACTAATACGCATTCCAGTTGCATATAAAAGTTCTAACATTGCCTTATTACGATAATCATAAGGAGTATTTAAAGAAATATCGAACAAACAGTCTACTTCTTCAATTGATAAGTACTTTGGCAACATTTTAGGAAGAGATGGTGATAAGATTAATTCACAAGGATTAACAGAAATCTTTTCTTCATCACATAAAAATTGAAAATATGTTTTCAAAACAGTCAAATAATGCGCTCGTGTTCTGGCACTCTTATTATGATTCTCTTGAAAAAAATTCTCAATATCATTTCTTTGACAACAAAGAGATGTCTTCCTATTCTTGAGCAAAAATTCATTAAACGTTTGTAAATTATATTCATAAGAAGAAATTGTATTCATTGATAACTTTCTTTCAAATTGTAAATAATTTAAAAATGACTTCATATCTTCTTCCATACTTAAAGCTCACTTTCCTATCTATAATAAGTATAAAAAGGAAAGAAAGTTTCGTCAAATAAAAATATAGTATGATATAATAAATAAGGTGATAAATTTGGAATTACTTGCAAATAAACTTCGGCCCCAAAAACTAGAAGAAGTGATTGGACAAAAACATTTAATTGGAAAAGGTAAAATATTATCCAATTTAGTAAAAAACAAAAAAATATTTTCTTTGATTTTATATGGAAAACCTGGCATTGGTAAAACCAGTATTGCAAATGCAATTGTCAAAGAATTAAATGTTCCCCATCGATTCTTAAATGCTACAATCAATAATAAGCAAGACTTTGATATTGTCATAGAAGAAGCAAAAATGTATGGAAGTATGATTGTAATTATTGATGAAATTCATCGTATGAATAAAGACAAACAAGACATTCTTCTTCCTCATCTAGAATCAGGATTAATCATCTTAATTGGTTTAACAACATCAAATCCCTATCATAAAATTAATCCTGCCATTCGATCAAGAGTGCAAATTTATGAACTTCATGAATTAGAAAAAGAAGACATTATAGAAGGTCTTAAAAAAGCATGTGAAAAATTAGATTCTATTATAATAGATGAAGAATCACTAAATTTTATTGCTGCATCTTCTTCTGGCGATTTTAGAAGCGCTTTAAACTTATTAGAAGTAGCTTACTACTCCTCTGATAATCAAACAATCAATTTAGAATTATTAAAAAGCATACTATCAAAGCCTGTCTTCTTTCATGACAAGAATGAAGATGGCCACTACGACGTTTTATCTGCATTTCAAAAATCAATTCGCGGAAGTGATGTAGATGCTGCGCTTCATTATCTAGCCAGACTAATTGAAGCTGGAGATTTAGACAGTATTTATCGAAGAATGAGTGTCATTGCCTACGAAGATATTGGCCTTGCTAATCCCTCCATTGGTCCTAAAGTAATGGCTGCCATTCATGCTGCAGAACTAGTTGGACTACCTGAAGCCCGAATACCATTAGGAACAATCGTCACGGAGATGGCTTTATCCCCCAAAAGCAACAGTGCACACCTTGCTTTAGATGAAGCGTTAAATGATATTCGAAAAGGAAGTACAGGAAATGTCCCAAACCATATCAAAACCAATAGTCAAACATACCTATATCCCCACAACTATCCTAATAGTTATGTCAAACAAGAATATTTACCAAAGGAATTAAAAGGAAAAAAATATTATCACATGAAACCAAATAAATATGAAACAAATCTAAATAATTTATGGAAAGAAATGAGAGGAGAAAAATAATGAAAATAGCAATTATTGGTACAGGCGTTTATAGTACTGCCCTAACCTATCACTTACAAAAAATGAAAGACAATGACATATATTTATGGACCGAAAAGAAAGAATTAGCTAATCAATTTAAAAAACAAAGAAAATTTGAAATGCTGTCAAAAAACATCAAATTCGATAGCAATATCTTTGTAACAGATGATTTTGAAACCACACTAAAAGACGCATCTGCTATCTTTATTCTGGTAGGAAGTAAATACTTCTTAAATACTTTAGAGGAAATAAAACCTCATTACAAAAAAAATACACCTATTTTTGTAGGAACAAAAGGAATGGATTTAGAAAATCAAAAATTTTATTCTGACATTACCAGAAAATATTTAAAATGTAATTCTTATGCATTTTTTGCAGGACCTACATTTGCCAAAGACTTAATTCAAGATTACCCTTTTGCTCTTACATTTGCATGTTCTAATTCTATTAGCTATAAAAAATTAGAACGTATTTTACCAGAATATGTAGACACTGAATGTACTTATGATTTATATGGATTAGAAATAATGGCTGTATTAAAAAACATCTATGCTATTGGTGGTGGAATACTAAATGGATTAAAAGTAACTGATAGTGTAAAATACACATACCTAACCAAAGTTTTAAAAGAATGCCAAAAAATCCTTAAAAAGTGCCACGGAAATAATGAAACTATCATAAGCTATGGAGGCATTGGAGACTTCTTCATGACCACCAATAGTAAAACAAGCAGAAACTTTAACCTTGGAAAATTAATTGGTTCCAAAGCAAAAAAAAGCGAAATTGAAGAATTTGAGAAAAAAAATACTATTGAAGGATTAGAAAGTTTAAAACAATGCCAAGAATTAATAAAAAAATGGCACCTTCAAAATACCATATTAAATGAATTATACGAAATTATCATTAACAAACGCGATCCCAAAGAACTAACTCCAAAAATCAAAGAAAAAAGTGAAACATTCTAAACTGTTTCACTTTTTATAATACTTTGAATTACATAACTCGCAAGAAGAGCACCAGCAGCCATAGGAACAGCACAAAAAGTACCTAATTTTTCTGTTTGAACAGGTTTTTCATTACTACACAAAACTAATGTTGATAAATAATCGGGATTTTCTTTTCGAAGTAAATTTCGGATTTTTCTAGCCAAAGGATCCATTTGCGTTTTTGCTAGTGGCATAATTTGCAACATTTCTGGATGCATTCGATTTCCTGTACCCATACACGAAATAAAAGGAATATCAAGCGAAAAGCAATGTTGAATCATTGCGATCTTTGCCACAACATCATCACAAGCATCAATGACATAATCATACCTTTGAAAATCAAAATTACCAGCAATGACTCTAATATCCTCTACCAAAACCTCACAAGAAGGATTAATCATTTTAACTCGTTCTAGTGCTTCCATAGCTTTACTTTTTCCAATATTTTTAGTAGTTGCAATAATTTGACGATTCAAATTGGTTTCTTCTATAATATCAAAGTCATAAATAGTGATATGAGAAATGCCACTTCGAACCAAACATTCTAAAACATAACCTCCAACTCCACCCACTCCGACAAGAGCAATATGAGCATTTTGGATTTTATGAAAACATTTTTCTCCAACAATTCGTATTAACCGTTCAAACATGATTATCACTCCAAACAAAAACCAAAGGTAGTTCATTTGTGATAAAAGCCCGCTCACTCGCAGGTGGGCATCTCATCTATGCTTTAGGATCCTAATTCACTTAATGGATTAGTCTTCACACCACATAGAGTTCTGATTCCCAATTATCACCATAGTCGGTTTTATGTAAAACAAACTATCCTTTGGTATTTATATTATATCACAAGAAGAAATAAATATACAACAAATTAATAATTATTTCTTATAACGAATATTAATATCTACCGCACCATTAATTCCACTAACTGCTCCATCACTACACAACTGCCAAAACTCATAATCTCCTTGATAATTTGTTTGATTTGTATAATGTGCCAGCCAAGTTTTATATTCAGTAGGATACCACACTTGCTCTAAATACGATTTACTACTATAAAGCATTCCCTCATACCCAGCATTCTTGATAACATCCAAAAAGGCAGTTGCCATATCTGTAAGCCCAAATAAACTCAAATGATATTCATTAAAAGAATTCCAATTTTCCCAATCAAACGCAATAGGAAGATCAATCTTATAATCTTTAATTTGCTCAATAACCCAATTGGCATCGTTCACTGCACGTTCTACAGTATTTGCATAAGAATAAAAATAAATACCTACTGGAATGCCCACTTCATTTGCTCGTGTAACATTTTGAATAAACTTCTTGTCTAAAACATTTTCTCCGTCAATTCCTGCACTTGTCCCAACTCGTAAAAAGACAAACTCCACACCCGCAGTTTTTAATGCTTCATAATCAACATCTCCCTGCCAATGAGAAATATCCAAGCCTACTTCAGTATTATCGTTTTTATAATCACGAATCACTTGTTGATAATCAGTATAAACAGGATTAGAAGCACTTCCTGAAGAACTCTTTTTTGGTGGTTCTTGTACACGTAGATTAAATGGCTTTTCTGTAACATTGCCGCTTTGATCAGTAGCTTTAAAAACAATGGAATAAACACCAACTGTTTCCAAATCATAATCTCCAACTACTTCGCAAATAGGATCAGCATCATAATCATCTGCACACATGATTTTATCAAAAACACTTGAAGATGATCCTTTATTAACTGTGTACTGATTGTTTAACCATACAATAGGCGCAACACGATCCACTACTTCCACTGAAAAATTATATGAAACACGGATGCCATCATCATTTTTAAACCGAATAGAAATATCTTTTACTCCCAAGCTAGAAGTATCGATTTCTGGATCATTTAACATCGTTCCATTCATTGAAACAATCATATCGCTTGCTTTAACATTACTACGTACAGGAACTTCCAAAACACTTTCAAGCACCACTTCGATTTTAGCAAAACGTACACGCAAGTAACAAAATAATACGACTGCCAAAGTAATGAATAAAACAAAAATTATACTCCATAATATTCTCTTCTTCATATATCCTCCACTTCTAGAAAAAAAGACTCTTAAGCCGCTGCACTTTGAGAGTCAATTTCGTTTTGCAAACTCGCATTATTAATAGTTTCTGGTTCGCTTTGAACAGATGGTTCCTCTTTTTTAATATTCCAACAAGCTGACACATTACAATTTGAACTATATGGAAGAGGATCTGGCAAATCAAGCTTTACTATCATTGGAATTTTAAACGCTCCACCAAATGATACGCAGCTTCCTGGTTGTAATGTTTTTTGCTTTGCAATAACATCAGCTGAAATATTTGGAAGCATCTCTTCAATATATTTAATATCCTTTGGATGCGTCATTTTAAAAATTAAGAAGTTTGAAACTTGAGCAATAACTGTATCACTAATTTCAACAGGACGTTGCGAAATAATTCCCAAAATCACGCCATACTTTCTTCCCTCTTTAGCAATACGATCAAAAATATTATAACCAAGCAAGAAAGTATCATTATCTTGTTGAACATAACGATGAGCTTCCTCTAAAATTAAATGAAAAGGAATGCTAGCTCTTTGTTTTAATCCTTTTGAGAAATCAAAGAAAAGACGACACATAATTTTAACAATAACTTTTGCATAAATATCATCAATATCTTCTAAATTAATATTAATAATCTGAGCCTTTTTACCATTATAAGTAACTAAATTACTAACAAAAGTTTCAGCTGTAATATGCCCCATATTGACAAAATGATTTCCTACTTTTGTATTTAAAATACTAGCAAGACGAACCTTTAAAATAATTGCATCATCATAAACTTTGGTATTATTTTGGAATCCCTCACTAATCAGCGTAAATTCCATAGCCTTAGAAAAATCTAAAACACTAAAAGAATAAATCTCTGGTTCCTTCATTTCCTCCAAATCATCATTAACATGTCTCAAAATATAATCAGTAATTAATACACTTTCTCCAAAATTTCCATTCGAATCAATTTCAAAACACTCCGAAAAACTTCTAGAATAACCTAGACCAGCAATTCTAGAATCAAAATTAAAATCATTGGTATGACATACTTCAATAATAGTAAAAATTTCATTCTTTTTGCTTGCCGTCGTTTGATTACTAAAAAGTACTGCAAGTAATGCTTTCGCAATCAAATGATTCTTATATTCCTCACTCTCTTCATTATTTTGTGAAAAAATCTTAGCAAGACGAAGCGTTCTCTCAATAATAGGCAACTGACTATGGGTATTTGCTTGTAATAACAATGCCCAATCATCAAGTTTTAAAAGATTAACTGGTATCTGTAATACAACATCAGTAGGATCTACTGGATTGGTAGTAACAAACTTATAATTATAATGTTCACTATAACGATTAATACTTTGAAAAGCATTTTTATATTCCCCAAAAGAATCAAAAATTAACATATTTGCATTATACGAAAGCATATTCTTATTTCCAAATACATTTTGAATAATTCTTGCTACACCACAAGACTTACCACTACCACTATTTCCAAATATCGCAAAATGATTAGAAAAGAAATCATTTACATCTGGGTATATCTGATACTTTTTATAAATTGCACTATGCCCAAGTGTAAAGGAACCGCTTGATTCACTTCCTACAATTTCTTTTAATTCGCTTTCATTAATAATACGAATTTTACTTGAAAGCAAAGGTTTACGAATAACTCCATTTACATATCGTCCATTCAAATACTCTCCCAAAAAACGAATCTTAATAATATCAGGATTAATTTCCGTAATTTCCCCTAAGATTCTTTGTTCAGGCGCTTCAAAAACAACATGAACATTCATCAAATCTTGACTACCAGCACTACCACCAGTATTTTCAATATGTGCAATATTATCACTGATATATTTAATTTTTCCAAACATAAATAACCCTTCTTACTATAAAAAAATTATATCATAAGAAAAGAAAAAGACCAAACCTTTTTCCTTAAAATATATCATTTAAAATTGTAATGTTTATTGATTTAAACGCTTTTCTAGTAGTTTCTTTGTTTTCACTGGATTTGCTTTACCATTCGTTTCTTTCATAACTTGTCCAACAAAATATCCAAACAAATTCGTTTTACCAGCACGATAAGCTTGAATTTGATTTTCGCTTTTCTCTAAAATTGCATCAACTATTTTTATAAGTGTATCTTCATCGGAAATTTGAGCCATGTCATCACTTAAAAACTCGGAAGGATCACAAGAAGATTCTAAAGATTTTAAAATAACTTCTTTTGCTTGTTTTGAAGAAATTACTCCTCCACTCACTTTATCAATTACCATTTTTAATTGCTTGGGCATAAGACTAATATCTGATATTGTTTTATATTCTTTATTCAAAAATCCCAAAATAACAGTCGTTACCCAATTACAAGCAACCTTTGGATCAATCGAAGTATCAACACATTCATCATAATAATCGCTGATTGCTTTTTCCTTTAAAAGGGTATTAGCATCCACATAACTAAGTCCATATTCCTTAGTATACTTTTTTAATCTCTCCATTGGTAGTACAGGAATTGATTTTTGAATACTTAAAATCCAATCCGAATCCAAACAAATTTTAGGAATATTTGGTTCCACAAAATACTTATAATCAACAGCATCTGCTTTATTACGCATTCTCTTTGTCGTCCCAGTTGCTTCATCCCATCTTCTTGTTTCTTGTATAATTTCGTCTTGTCTACCACTATGAATCAATTCTTCTTGCCGTTTAATCTCTGCATCAATAACCAATGCAATGTTAGAAAAAGAATTAACCCCTTTAATTTCAACTTTTGTTCCCAATGTATCATCTTCACTCAAAGAAATATTAACATCACAACGAACTTGTCCTTTCATCACATCAGCATCAGAAATATCTGTATACTGATAAACTCTTCTCATATATTCTAAAAAAGCAATCACGTCCTCTTTCGAATGAAAACAAGGTTCTGTAACAAGTTCTAAAAGCGGAACCCCAGCACGATTATAATTAATATAAGACAAATCCTTAATATGTTCAATTTGAGCCGTATCTTCTTCCAAATGAATATCATGAATAAGTACTTCCAACTCTTCTTCTTTTTTTGGAACCACTATTTTTCCATTCACTCCAATTGGTGCATGACTTTGCGTAATTTGATATCCCTTTGGTAAATCAGGATAATAATAATTCTTACGATCAAAATACAAATATTTTGGAATTTCACAATGAAGAAGTGATGCTGCCATGATAGCTTTGCGAACACATTCCTTATTTAAGACGGGAAGTGTTCCTGGTAGTGCAATATCTAAAGGAGATACATGAATATTTCCCTCTTCACTATAAGTATTGCGAGCCAAAGAAAAAACCTTTGTATGACTCTTCATCTCGCAATGCATTTCAATACCGATTGTTGGAATCAAACTCATAAGCTTTTTCCTCCTAACTCATAATGAATATCCATCTTTTCTTCTAATAAACTAGCCATCTTTAAAAGTGATGCATCACTCTTAATCTTAGAAGTTAAATTAACACCAACAGGTAAACCATTTACCAAACCATTTGGAATCGTTATACTTGGATATCCTCCAAAATTTCCAATAACCATATGATTTTCTAAAATCATAGAAGACTTATTAAGTACCTCTAATTCACCTTCCAAAGGTTTTGCACCTCCACTACTGCATGGAAGAATTAATGCATCATATTTTTCAAAAAAATCATTCATCTTATCAACAATTAAATGACGTACTCTTTGAGCATTCAAAAAGTATTTTTCTTGATTTTCTTTTTGTAATACATAAGACCCAATAATCAAACGCCGCTTGATCAAAGGAGAAAAACCTTTAGTTCTATGTTCCACCATCATATCAGTGATATTACGAGATTCTCCACGTGGTCCAAAAATAATACCCGTTAAATTAGACAAATTACTAGTAGCTTCTGCGCAAGAAATACAAGTATAAGTAGAAGGAATGGCAGCAAGTAATGTTTCATCCATAGATTCTTCATAAACTTCAAATCCAACTTCCTTTGCTTGCTCTAATGTCTTTTGAAACAAAGACAATGCATCTTTTAACTCTTCACTTGGATTTTCATAAGAACTAATATCAGCAATTTCTTTGATATAAAACAATTTTTTAGAATCCAACTTCCCATTTTGAAGGTTCTCAGCCAAATGAATACTGCTAGAATCAAAACTGGTCATATCCTTATCATCTAGCCCTTTAATTGCATCTACTACAATTGCTGCATCCATAACACTTCTTGTTAAAACGCCCACATGATCCAAACTACTTGCAAAAGGGAATAATCCATAACGAGAAATCATTCCATAGGTTGGCTTATATCCGACAATCCCACAATATGCAGCAGGTTTTCGTACACTATCACCAGTGTCAGAACCAATAGCAAAAGGTACAGCACCACTTGCCACCACAGCAGCACTTCCAGCACTTGATCCCCCAGCTTGACGTGATTCATCCCATGGATTTTTTACAACTCCAGTATGTCCGGTAGTACCTGTTCCACCAAGTCCAAATTCATCCAGAACTGTTTTTCCTACGCATATTGCTCCCGCTTGCTTTAATTTCTCATAAACAGTTGCATCATAAACTGGAACGTAATTTTTCAAAGTATTTGATGAACCAGTTGTCAAAATACCACGAGTAGAAAAATTATCCTTTAACGCATAAGGAATCCCTTGCAAAATTCCTCCATTTTCATTCACTTTAGCATCTTCCAATATTGTAACAAACGAATTACACTTTTCCTGATTTTCATGAACACTTACCAAAGTACTCTTTAAAACCTCTTGGGCCGTTATTTCTTTCTTTTTCATCTTCTCTTGAAGACTTAATATTTCACTCCTCATTCGCCCACCACCTTTGGAACAATAACTGAAGTCAAATTCTTATCTTGTGCATTTTGTAAAACTTCTTCTTGACGAAGTTCAAAAACCTCATCATCTTCCCTCAAAACAGTACTTTCCAAAGGAAAAGGATGTGTTAAGGGTTCGATTTTACAAATATCACCAATATCATTAATTAAATTCATATTACGTTCAATCTCTTCAAATTCATCCAAAACCATTTTATTTTCTTCATCACTTAACTCAAACAATAGCTTACTTGCCAAATCATCAATTAAATCTTTTGTAAAATTCATAATACCTTCCTTTACTTAAAATTCACAATTTCCTGGAGTCCTTGGATAAGCAATCACATCACGAATATTATCAACACCAGTTAAATAAATTAAAAGTCGTTCAAATCCCATTCCAAATCCAGAATGCACACAGCTGCCATACTTTCTTAAATTCAAATACCAATCCATTTCTTCAATATCCATATGAAGTTCCTTCATTCGAGTAATAAGTTTGGTATAATCTGCTTCTCTCTCACTACCACCCATTAACTCACCAACTCCAGGAATTTCTAAATCAGCAGCAGCAACCGTTTTTCCATCTTCATTTTGTTTCATATAGAATGCTTTAATATCTTTCGGCCAATTTGTAATGAAAACAGGTCCATGAAAATACTCAGTAATATAGCGTTCATGCTCTTTAGCAATATCTTCCCCATAAACAGGTTCAAATTCCCACTTTACATCAGCATCTTTTAAAATGGTTATCACATCTTCATGTGATATGCGTGTAAATTTACTTGATACTAAAGTTGTAAGCTTTTCTACCAATCCTTTTTCAGCAAATTTGTCTAAAAAAGCTAATTCATCTTGTGCACGATCTAATACATATTGAACAACAAATTTAAGCATTTCTTCTTCAATATCCATAATCCCTTCCAAATCACAAAATGCCACCTCTGGTTCAATCATCCAAAACTCAGCAGCATGAGTTTTAGTGTTAGAATCTTCAGCTCGAAATGTTGGACCAAATGTATAAACTTTAGAAAATGCTGTTGCAAACGTTTCAGCTTGTAATTGCCCAGAAACAGTAAGTCCCGCCTTTTTCCCAAAGAAATCTTTCTTATAATCCACATCCCCTTTAATTTTATCAAGTGGCAATGTTGTTACTTCAAACATCTCCCCAGCACCTTCACAATCGCTTCCTGTGATAATTGGGGCATTTAAATAAATATATCCTCGTTCTTGAAAATAAGTATGAATCGCCATCGCTGCTAAACTTCGAATTCGAAATACAGCTTGAAACAAATTTGCTCGTGGTCTCAAATATGCAATACTTCTTAAAAATTCTCTAGAATGTGCCTTTGGTTGTAGTGGATAATCATCAGGACAATCTCCAAGTAAAATAGCACTTTGAATATAAACCTCATAATCTTGATTTGCTCCACTAGATTCTTTTAAAACACCACAAACTTCAATCGCAGATCCATTCTTTAAAGCAGTAATGTTTTCAAAATTACTCGAATCTTTATCATAAACTAATTGCATATGGACAAAATCTGTTCCATCTGAAAAATCAATAAAGCCAAAATCCTTCTGACGACGATGATTACGAATCCATCCTGATAACGTTACTTCTTTTCCTACATAGTTTTCTATATCTTTCTTTAAATCTCTTAAATACATTTCCTTCTCTTCCTTTCTTGCTTCATTTCTTTTTCACGATTCACTTCATCTCTCCAAATTCTTGCTGTTTTTATTTGATCTAAACTAGATTTATATGGATTCAAACCTTCAATTTTACAATACTTAGCAAATATATCAAAGAAATGTTTAGCATGAGCAATACTCAAACCATCAGCATTTTCCTGAAAACAAATCCAATAAGAAATAATAAACGCTTTATCATCATTACTAAGTTTATTAAAATCGTTCTTTTGAAAAAGAAAATCAGCTCTTCTTTGAATTCTACCTAAATCCAAAGGAACAAAACCCAAACGATAATCTTTAAAAGAACGTGTCATCTTCTCCAATTGAGCCCATGCCCAATCAACACTTCCTTCAAAAGGAATATTGCCAAGCCAATTATTATAAGCAACTACTACATCTTCCTTTGAAATTTGAGATTGTTCCGCTAATTTTTTCTCAATCTCCCAATTAGATGCTAAATGAATTTTTTGTAAACTCGTCAGTTCTTTATCATCAAACCCTATATTTTGATAATAAATATGAAATCTTGTAAAGAACTGTTTTACAATGGTAAGAAGCTTATGTCTTCCAATAGGAAAACAGCAATAATAATTATTTAACATCACATGCTGTCCATCACTAAGTCCCTCTCCCATATTTTCTTCCATTTGTAGGGCATTTGCTTTAATAAAAATCAATTCCAATTCTTTAAATTCTGGATCATTTACTTTTCCTTGCATTAAAGAAAGCCAAGCATTCTCAAAATCAACATCAATTAAAGTATCAGCAAGCCATAATTCATATGCTTCCAATACTTCTTTCTTCCCAATATTTTGATATTCACACTCTACTAATTGTTTTTGTGCCATCTTATCACAATCCTCCTGTATTTTTTTACATTCATCTAATTTTTAAATAGTTATTTGTATATAACATCAAAATAATTCATTAAAAACTTCTTTAATGCCTTTTCATAACTTTTGAAAAAAGCAATTAATTTCACAATATATTCTCCTTATGGATTCAATCTTGTAGGTCCACGATAGATAAATGTCGCTTCACGAATATTATCAATATGAAATAATAACATCATCAATCGTTGCAATCCAATTGCAAAGCCTCCATGAGGTGGTATACCATATTGAAAGAATTCTAAATAGAAATCTAAGCTTTCTAAAGTAATACCCTTTACTAATATTTGCTTTTTCAAAATATCCAAACGATGTTCTCTTTGTGCTCCCGTTGTAATTTCAATTCCTCGAAATAATAAATCATAACTACAAGTATTCCCACTTTCATCTAACATATGATAAAAAGGTCTTGCTGCAAAAGGATATTCTGTTACAAAAATAAATTCTGTTCCAAACTCATCTTTTGCATACTTACAAAGAAGATTTTCTTCCTTACGTTCCAAATCATCTTCCTTTTCTCCTACATAGTGATATCTCTCCTTTAAGATTTCCTTTGCTTCTTTAAAAGTCACACGTGCAAAAGGACGCTCAATATCGGTAGGTTTTACTTTAAATTCTTTTTCGATTTGTTCCCCATACTTTTCATACACCTTCCCAATTGCAAATTTCAACCAAGCTTCTTCAAAATCCATAACATCCTGATAACTATCAATCCATGAAATTTCAACGTCAGCCATATTAATCTCAGTAGCATGGTAACTAGTATGAGAATTTTCTGCACGAAATGCAGGACCAATTTCAAATACTTTATCAAACCCAGCAGCCATTGCCATTTGCTTATAAAATTGTGGAGATTGTGACAAATAAGCCGTTCTACCAAAATAGTCTAACGAAAAAGTTTCAGCACCACTTTCTGCAGCTGCTCCACTAATCTTTGGTGAGTGAATTTCCATAAAATTATTTTGAACACAATATTCTCTTAAGCTATGTTCTAATAAAGTTGCTGCTTTAAATAACAAATTATTATCTTGTCTTCGTAAGTCTACAAAACGATAATCCAAACGAGTTTCCCTTAAACTATTATCTTTCTTATTATAATCAAATGGTAACTCTGATAAACTCTTAGAAGTAACTACAATAGATATTGGAATAATTTCCTTTCCACCCATTTTAACTGCAGGTGCATTCTTTAAAACACCAACCACTTTTAAAGTAGACTCCAAACTAACCCCTTGCATCATGTCAATTAATTCTTGATTTTCTTCTGTTTTTTCAATAGTAGCTTGTACTTTACCAGTTCCATCCCGAAGAATTAAAAACATAACATAAGGTAAATCTCTTACATTTTCCAAAAAACCTTGAAATTCAATCGTTTCATCATAATGCTTTTCTAAATCACGAACAAATATTTTTTTCATTTTTTCACACCTATCCAAATTTTTAAAAATTAATATCCAAATGATGAACCAAATCCAGTTCTTTCACTTTTTCTTTTTCATTTGTATATAAATCAACTAATAAGATCTCATCTTTTGAAACATCCTCATCTTTCAAAGAAATTACATACTTTGTATTATAATACTTCTTAATAAAAGATTTTTCACAACGCGGAATAACCTCCGTTTTAAACCCATTCAAACGAAGCTCCTGCCCCAAATAAAGAGCATGATCGCGTTCTGTGTGGTTTCCATAAGTAATTACAACATCTAATATTTTTTCATCAAGCTTTATCGTATCATAAGTAACCTGGTTCAAATCTTCTAATGTTCCAGAAAATACAAACACATCATGATGAAGTCCACTAATCATTTCTGAAAATTTAGAAGCAAGACCACCCTTAATCAAAGAAACTTCCTTATTAAATGTATTTTTAATACATATTTCAAAAGCTACATCTTCATACTCTGTATCAATATTCTTTTCGACATAATTAATATCCAAAGCATCCAGTCCATCAATAACTCCATCATGATACTTCGAAGAAAGATCCAAAAATACCGTAAAATCTTTTAACCCACACGCTTCTAGAAAACGCACCGAAAGACTAATCATATCGGCCATAGTAGTTTCATCTACTTTGCCTAAAGTTAAATAACCATACTCCTGTCTTTGCATTCCAGAATATACCACTTCATTATAATAAAGCTTCGTATTAACTTCACATTCATTCATATGTCGTTCATAAAAGGCCCGAATACGTCCCTTAATGCCATCACATCTAATACAAGCAGATGATGAGTCATACAAACTTCCATCTTCCATCAAAGAAGACACACTATAATCATAATTATATATTTCTGCAAACGATGCTAAAATGCGATTGAAATAATCATAACGTAAAGCATTGTCTTCATAAATATCAACCATATTATCTAATTTCTTAATCATTTTCTTTCCTCCTTAAAATAAAAAAGACCTAAACATGTAAGGACGAATAAAAAATCCGCGGTGCCACCTTACTTTACTAGGTACTCTCTAACTATGATAACGTTATAATAACGATTCCTAAATATAAAAGGTTGTTCTTTCCAAAAAACTTTTTCAAGTGTTCTCAGCATACCACACTCTCTCTTAAGAAAAAGATATTTTTGTACTTTTCCCTTCATAGAAATAACTGATACTATTTTACCTCTTTTTTTAGTATTTCGTCAATAAACAATTGAAGCAAAAAAAGACTTACTTTGTCACAAAGATTGATTTTCAATATACTGAACAACTTCTTGAATCGTCTTCGAAAAGTCAATATAATCAACAGAAAACCATGAAATATCCATTTGATTTTGAAACCATGTGTACTGCCTTTTTGCATAATTTCTACTAGCTTTCTTACATTCTTCTACCACTTCTACTAACGTTTTTTCATTACGAAAGAAAGAATATAATTCTTTATAGCCAATTCCAGTCATTAAAGCTTTACTCTCTATTCCTTTCAAATAGAAAGGTTTTACTTCATCAATCAAAGGAACAATCATCTGATCAAATCGTTTATTAATATTCTGATATAAAACATCACGATCTGTCGTAAGACCAATAAACAAGACATCTGGATATAGTAAATGAAAATCACTCTGTGCTGGCATCCAACCGCTCTCCAATCTTTGAAGAATTCTTATCATTCGCTGACGATTTTTTAAATCATAAACAATACCACTTTCAAAAGATTCAATACGTGTATTTAATTCTTCTAAAGAAAGATCATGATAGTCACAAACAGTAGAACTTTCATCCATAAACTCATAATCATACAATGCAGCTTTTAAATAAAGCCCTGAACCACCAACCAAAATAGGAATCTTTCCCCGTGCTTTGATATCATCAATACATGCCCGAGCATCTTTTTGATAATCATATACAGAATAATCTTCTTCTACTTCTTTTATGCTTAATAAATGATGTGGGATGTGTTGCATTTCTTCTTTGGTAGCTTTTGCTGTTCCAATGTCTAACCCTTTATATATTTGCATGGCATCGCAGTTAATAATTTCGCCGTTATACAGTTTAGCAAGTTCAATACTAAGTTTTGTTTTCCCTACTGCGGTAGGTCCTACAATTGCAAGAATCATTTTGATTCACCTCAACTTTATCCTACTAAAAAATAAAGAAATTAGCAAGAAAACAACACCAGACTAGAACACTAATTTCTTGTTTTACCATAGTAATTTATAGATATGTTTGCTATAATGAGTATCTGTGAGGTGAGAAAAAATGGAACAAGAAGAATTTCCGAAACAAAAATGGGAAACTTTAAAGAATATTAGAAAATCATATGTTTATGCAAAAGAATCTAAGAAAAATTTTATTTATTATTTGATTGGAACCGTTTTATTATGTATTATTGGAGCTATCGTTCCAATTTATGCTGCAAAACAAATACTTAGTTTGTCTGAAGGTCTTTTAGAGCAAATTCTGTATGCAACTTGTTATGTATTTGTTTTAGAAGTTTTTAGAAACTTTGTGCGCTTTTTTACAGACCAAAATGCTTCAAAATTTTATCGAACTACTTTGAAAAATATTCAAATAGGAATATCAGTAGAGATATTAAAAACGACATCCAAAGAGTTTAACAAAAAATCTAGTGGGTATTTTATTGAACGAATTTCTAGTGATTCTGGAAAAATTGCTGATATTTATTTAAATATATCCGATTGTTTTACAGAGATTATTACAAATTGCGGAATCTTATTTAGTATATTTATTTTAAACAAGTACATTTTTTTCTTTTATGTCTTTTTCTTAGTTATCCTTTTTCTAGTTCAGAAAAAGAAAAATGATGTTTATCAAAAAAATGACAAAGCTTATCGTAATAAAAAGGAACGTGCAACTAGTCTTATTTCAGAATTAGTTCGTGGTGCTAAGGATGTTAAAGTCTTAAATGCTGAGAATAGCTTTATTAATGAAGCTCAAAAAAGAATTACAACAGCGCAAGAGTGGCGTTATAAAATGTTTTTAACTCATCGAAAATACCGTCTTATTTACGATAATTTGAGAGATATTTTAGATTTTGGTTATATTCTTTTAATGATTTATATGATTAATCAAAATATGCTGGTTATCTCTACGGCTATTATTATTTGGAACTATCGCCATCAAATCGTATATACACTTGATTATGTTGGAATGCTAATGGAATATATTAAAGATTTTAATCTTTCTGCTAACCGAGTATTTCAGATTATTGAAAGTGATCAAAAAGAGACCTTTGGTACTAGCCACTTAGACCATATTCATGGAGATTTTGAATTTAAACATGTTTCTTTCTCTTATGAAGAAAATGAACCTGTATTGAAAGATATTAATTTTAAAATCAAAGCAAATGAGACTGTTTCTTTTGTTGGAAAAAGCGGGTCTGGGAAATCGACCATCTTTAGTTTACTTTGTAAGCTTTATGAACCAAATAGTGGTACGATTACGATTGATGGAAAAGATATTCAAACGTTAGATAAAGATTCCATTCGTGGAAATATTTCCATCATTAACCAAAGTCCTTATATTTTTAATATGAGTATTCGTGAAAATCTAACCATTGTCAAAGAAGGTTTAACTGAAAAAGAAATGATTGAAGCTTGTAAAATGGCTTGTCTTCATGATTTTATTACTAGTTTACCTAATGGTTACGATACTGTAGTTGGTGAGGGCGGCGTCAGTTTATCTGGTGGCCAAAGACAACGACTTGCCATAGCAAGAGCGTTAGTTCAAAAAACAGAAATCATTTTATTTGATGAAGCTACCAGTGCCCTTGACAATGAAACCCAAAGAGACATCCAAACTGCCATCGAAAACATGCAAGGAGAATATACCATTTTAATCATCGCCCATCGTTTATCAACCGTCATAAATAGCGATCGCTTAATCTTGATTGAAGATGGTAAAATCAGCGGTACAGGTTCTCATAAAGAACTATTAAAAACAAATAAAGCATATCAAAAACTATATGAATTAGAACTAAAAGAAACAAAAAAGAATTAGTTTCTTTTTTTATGCCTTTTTAAACGAAACAAAGAGCAACTAATTCATTGCTCTTTTAAACATTCTTTCTAAATCATAAATACTAAATTTAATAATTGTAGGTCTCCCATGAGGACAATTATAAGGATTATCACACATACATAACTCATTTAAAAGTTCCTCCTGAGCTTCATGACTAATATGCATATTAGCTTTAATACTCATTTTACATGCCAAAGTAATAGCAATACTTTCATTAAATTTCACACGATCAAAACCATTCAACCCTCCAATAATTAAATCAATGATTTTACGAATACTTTCTTCCTCGTGGCCTTCCAATAACCACGTTGGATGGCTTTTAAAAACAAACGTATTTACTCCAAACTCTTCAATTCCAAACCCCATATCCTGTAATATCTCTTCTTGCTCTTTTAACTTTAAAAACTCACTATTTGAAAGTTCTATCGTGATTGGAAACAAAAGGGTTGTAGTTGCTACTTCTTTTCCTTTCAAAAATTTCATATTTCGTTCATAATTCACGCGTTCCTGCGCCGCATGCTGATCAATCAAATAAACTCCCTCTTCATTCTCAGCAATAATATAAGTTCCATGTGCAAGACCTACTGGATATAGTTTTAACGTTTTCATTTCTTGATTATAAATAATAGGACTATCATCCTCTTTTTTTCTTTCTTCACTAAAATCAAATGTTGCTTGTACTGATTCAGCCTTTTCATAAACTTCATCTTGTTCTTTAACAATCGATTCCATCACCTTTTGTTTTACTGGATTATAATTACTCATTCGCTCTACTGCATCTGGAATTAATAAATTTTGATACAAAGCCTCTTTAATAGTAGATACAATCAGTTCATACAACACATTCATTTTATTAATTTTAATATCTTGCTTTGTCGGATGAATATTAACATCGATTAAAGTTGGATCTGTATCGATCTTCAAGACAACTACAGGATATTTAATATCAGGTTTATAAGTATAATATGCATCATTAATCGCCCTTAAAATATCTAAATTACGAATTACTCGCCCATTCACAATCACAATCATATGATTACGATTAGATTTCAATACTTCTGGCTTACAAATATATCCATACAAATCAAAATCATCATTACTTGCTCGCACCTCTAACATTTTGCTAGAAATCGATAATCCATAAACTTCATGAATCGTTTTCAGTAAATTACTACTACCACTTGTTTTCACAAGAGTACGATCGTCATTAATTAAAGTAAAAGCAACATGAGGATGCGCCAACGCAAATCGCTCAATAAAAGATACACAAGATCCCAACTCTGATTGTTCGCTTTTCAAATATTTTAAACGCGCTGGTGTATTATAAAATAAGTGATCAATAGATAAAATAGTTCCCTTTCTAGCATCCGCATTCTCACAAACTATTAGCTTTCCACCCTCAATTTCTAAATAAGTTCCAACATCTCCTGTACTCGTTTTCAAAGCAACATGAGAAACACTAGCTATCGAAGGAAGTGCTTCCCCTCGAAAACCTAATGTATCAATAAAAAATAAATCATCATCTTTATATAACTTACTGGTTGCATGTCTTTGAAAAGCAAGCTTAGCATCACTTTCATCCATACCACTACCATTGTCAATAACACTAATAGAAGTAAGTCCACCATCTCTTAAATGAACCTGTATTTCTGTTGCCCCTGCATCAACACTATTTTCAGTTAATTCCTTAACAATTGAAGAACACTTTTCTACAACCTCTCCAGCAGCAATTTTATTAGCTAAATTCTCATCCATTACACGTATTTTACTCATCTTTACCCTCCGATTTTTTTCACATATTCTATTTCTTTATAATCTTTTCCATGAATACTAATCATATCTTCTTGGACAAATAACGATCCATTTTTCAAAAAGAAATTATTTGCTTTTAAAATCGGAAAAACATAAATAGAATATTCTAAAACGCCTCGTTCCTCTAACACACTTTCCATCTGTTGTAGCATCTTTGTTCCATAACCATACCCTTGATAGTCCTTCATAAGATAAAGTGCATCCAATATACCCACTCCATCTAAAATACTAAAAATCATGATACCAACAATATGAAAATCATCATATAAACAATAATAAAAATAATTAGACTCTTCTAGCATTCTTTTTTGAACATGCAAAACACGATCATTTCTTTTATTCCAACGAACATCTATTACTTCCTGAGGAAAAATCCCATAATAAGTTTCTTCAAAACACTTTAAATGAATATCCACAAACGATTGAATATTAGCTAATTCAAGTGGTCTAATTGCAATCATAATGACCTCCAAACATCGATGAACGAAGTTCATAGCGAGGAATCCGACTAGCCCTTAAAGTAAGAACACAACGCTTCTTAACATAGAAAAAACCAACTCCAGGCAAAACTAAATCTGTTTCGTCATCTATAGAAATAGAACAAGAACACATGTCACCCAAAGATTTATGATATGATTTTTCCAATTTCAGATCATTACTCCCATAAAAAGTAATACTATTTTTCTCAAGATCTTGTGACAACCAAAGAAAATCTTCAAACACCAAATTCGTTTCCTTTTTCAGTTGCATAGTAATTGGTTTAAAATATTTCTTAGGCACACTTTTCAAAAGTAATTGTGAGTTAGCATCCAAAAAATTAAATCCTGGAGCATCAATCACTGAAAAAGCTCCCATATTCCATTCTAAAAAAGACAATGTTGTATTAGGCATTTCACTAATTAAACTGGGCACTCCTTCTTCACTTAAAGCCATTGATAAAGCATTCAAAAAACTACTTTTTCCAACATTAGTCATTCCCAAAAAAAGAAATTTAGTCTTCCTTGTTTTTTCCATATGATGAATCAAAGTCGCAAGTAACTTTTCTCGTTTAATACTTAAAACAAGAATTTTTTCAGAAATATGATAAACATCTTTAATTCGCTGTATTAACTTTTCAAACGAAATAGAAAAAGGAATCAAATCAACTTTTGTAAGTACAAGTGTCTTTTCTCCTTGAAGCTTTTGAAACCAAGAAATAGCTTCTGCACTTAAATTGATAAAATCTACAAAATAATATTTAGAACAAGAATATTCATTCGCTTGCTTCAATAAATCTTCATTAGAAAAAGACAATACATCCATATTCATTTCATGATAATGTTTCAAACGAAAACACCTTTTACAATATAAAAATCCATCCTCTTTTAAAACTTCAACATACCCTTGCTTTTTTGGATTATCAGTTTGTAAAACACTCCCACATCCCAAACATACCTTAGTCATAATATACACCTATTTCTAAAATTCCCTTTTTCTTTAACTTACGAAAAATATATTGATCAAATCGATGAGAAAAAGAAGAAGAAAAAATATCTTTTCGACTAATCGGATTCACTAAAATACTAGTAAAACCCATTACATTAGCACCATATATATCCGTCAATAACTGGTCACCAATACTAGCTACCTCATGAACTTGTAAATGATACAAATCTAAAATCCGTTCATACTTTTTTCTACTGGGTTTATTGCTTTTATAAGCAGCATCAACATTTAACTTTTCTTTAAAAGGTTCAACTCTCGCTTTACTATCATTAGATAAAATAATAAGTTTAAACTTCAGTCCTTCCAAGTAAGCAAATAAATCCTTTAAATTCTTATCAGGAACTTCCAAACTTAAAGGAGCCATTGTATTATTTAAATCAAAGATTAAACACTTAATACCCATTTTTTTAAGCTTTTTATAGTCAATTGTATAAATACTTTTTTGATAAATATCTGGTACACAAAAATCCATTACTTCACCCACTTTTACTAAATACAATTATAACACGTTTCTAAAAATAGAAAAAGAAAAGCCTCTAGCTTTTCTCTATGAATAATCAAAATAGCAATCATTTTAATCTATAAATTAAATTGCTAATTGAAAAGGATTTTCGATTGTTCCATTTCCTGAAATAATCTGGATATTATTTTTTAAATAAAATGCTGGATAAGTCGGATAAGCTACATTTCCTTGACCAAACCAAAGTCCACCAGTACTATGAATATGATATGTATACACAAAATCTTGCGAATTTCTTAATGTAAGGAATCTCATTTTATTAGTATAAAGCCAATTGTTTGTATGACAGGTACTATATCTCCAATCTACAAATGTTTTATTTAAGCAAGCAGTACGATTTGTATCTGTTCCACCAACAGCAAATCCATAATCAGAAGGATATAAAAGAGCTATCTTACCATTCCATGTAACACTGCTGCCAGTAAATACTACATTTCCTCGCTCTTTTTCATAAAAAGTTCTTGGTAAATCATTTCCATCACCTCCACCAGTTCGAACTCCCATATTCCATAATGCTTCTTTAATCATTGATTGAGATTCAATAGTAAGCCCATTATAATAAGTTGTATTTAAAACGTCTTTTAAAGATGAAATACTCCAATGCTTTGTTCTTCTATCAGCATCTAAAACATAATCTCCAATGCTTTCATTCCTAACAAGTTTTAAAACACTCTCTTGCTTTCCATTACCATCAATAATATGATTCATAACTCCAACAATTCTCCATAACTCATTATTAAATGTCACATAATTATTTGGATTCGCACCAACATAACGAAGATTATTATCAATCGTTTCATCCAAAACAAGTTCACTAGATCGGAAGAGCACACGTCAGA
>CAJUGF010000023.1:0-557 GCA_910585915.1 uncultured Bacilli bacterium
TAGAAAAGAGCGAAAACTATGAAAAATTTAGATAAAGAACTAAAAAATGGTTTAATATTAATTTCATTTGGAATTATATTATTTCTATTACTACAAAACATATGGATTGGTGTTGAAATACTAAAGAGTATCATAACAATTTTTTCCCCATTCTTACTCGGGCTTATTATTGCATTTATTTTAAATGTTCCAATGAATATGATGGAAAAAAGATTATCAAAAAATAAAAAGTTAAAAATCAAAAAGAAGAAATTAAGAAGAGGAATTTCTTTAGTAGTTTCAGTAGTATCCGTATTACTTATTTTATTGTTTGTAATTGCGTTAATTATACCAGACCTAGGTAAAACCATTTCTTCATTTCTAAACCAAATTCCAGAGTTTATTCAAAATATAGAATCTATACTTCAAAATATATCGCAAAAGTATCCAAGTCTGGCTAACTGGGCAAATAAAATTGACTTAAATCCTGATGAAATAAAAAATCAATTAGAAGTCTGGATGAAAACGGCAAGTAGTGGTCTTAGATCGGAAGAGCACACGTCAGAACTCCAGTCACT